>JASHUO010000495.1 GCA_030039975.1 Alphaproteobacteria bacterium | reverse complement strand
GTCAGATCGGCGGCCATCGCCATCACCGGATTGAAGTTCCGCGCCGATTTGCGATAGGTGAGATTGCCCCAGCGATCGGCGCGATCGGCGCGGCAGAGCGCGACGTCGCCTCTGATCGGCGTCTCCAGCACATAAAGCTCGCCGCCGATCTCGCGCGTCTCCTTGCCCTCGCCGAGCTTGGTGCCGGCCGCCGTCTTGACGAAGAAGCCGCCGATCCCCGCGGCGCCAGCGCGCATGCGCTCGCTCAGCGTGCCCTGCGGCACGATCTCGAGCTCGATCTTGCCGGCCTTGTAGGCGGCCTCGAAGCAATGCGGGTCGGTGGTGCGCGGGAAGGAGCAGATGATCTTGCTCACCCGTCCCTCCTTGATGAGGCCGGCGAGCCCCTCATCGCCGGTGCCGGCATTGTTGGCGACGCAGACGAGGTCGCTGACGCCGGTCTCGCGCAGCGCGTTGAGCAGCTCGACGGGCTCACCCACGGCGCCAAAGCCCGAGCACAGCACCGTGGCGCCGTGCTTGACGCCGACGACCGCTTCAGCCAGCGAGCGGACGCGCTTATCGATCACCAGAACGCCACCTGGTCGCCACCCTTCAGCGACAGCATCGCCCGCGCCTCTTTCGGGCTCGCGACCTCGAGCGACAGGTTCTCCAGGATGGTGCGGATGCGGCGCACCTGATCGGCATTCGACTGGGCGAGCTGCCCCTTGCCGATGAAGAGCGAGTCTTCGAGGCCGACGCGCACATTGCCGCCCATGATCGCCCCCATGGTGGCAAGCGGCAGCTGATGGCGGCCGGCGGCGAGGATCGACCAGTGGTACTGATCGCCGAAGAGCTTGTCGGCGATGTGCTTGGCATGCATGAGGTTATCGGGATCGGCGCCGATGCCGCCGAGGATGCCGAAGACGGTCTGCACCAAGAGCGGTGGCTTGACCAGCTTGCGCTCCAGGAAATGGGCGAGCGTGTAGAGATGGCCAATGTCGTAGCACTCGAACTCGAAGCGCGTCCCATGCCCCTCGCCGAGAGTCCCGAGGATATGCTCGATGTCTTTGAAGGTATTGCGGAAGATGAAGTCGCGGGAATTCTCGAGATGGACCCGCTCCCAATCGTATTTGAACTCCTTGTAGCGCTGCAGCATGGGGTAGAGGCCGAAATTCATCGAGCCCATGTTGAGCGAGCACATCTCGGGCGAGGCCTTGAGCGGCGCGGCGAGGCGCTCGTCCAGGGTCATGCCGTGACCGCCGCCGGTGGTGATGTTGATGACGGCGTCGCTCGCCTGCTTGATGCGCGGCAGGAACTGCATGAAGACCTTGGGATCGGGCGTCGGTCGCCCATCCCGGGGATCGCGCGCATGCAAATGCAGGATCGCCGCCCCCGCCTCCGCCGCCTCGATCGCCTGCCCCGCCACCTCGTCGGGGGTCAGGGGCAGATGCGGGCTCATGGTGGGCGTATGGATCGACCCGGTGACGGCGCAGGTGATGATAACCTTGCCGGTCTTCGCCATGCCTTCCTCCACTTTTCTTCTTTACGACACGTTATTTGACCAAAGGCGGGGCGGCCGTCAAATCCGGCGCGACGCAACGCGTCGTCGCCGGCGGGCGTCACCCGTTGCCCAGCAACCGCGACAGCCCGCCCCGTGCGGACTAGCCACGCTTTCGCCTAAGCACTCGCGCGAATGAAATCCCGGACCCTCGGATAGATCTCCGTGCGCCAGCGCTTGCCGTTGAAGACGCCGTAATGCCCGACCTTGGGCTGGATGTGATGCGCCTTCTTGACCGCGGGTAGGCCGGTGCAGAGATCGAGCGCGGCGGCGGTCTGGCCGATGGCGCAGATATCGTCGTTCTCGCCTTCGACGCAGAGCAGCGCGGTGCGGGCCACGGCGCGCGGCTCGACCTTGCGGTCGCGCGAGGTGAAGCGGCCGAGGGGGAGCGCATGCTCTTGAAAGACGCG
The DNA here is from genome assembly GCA_030039975.1 of Alphaproteobacteria bacterium. Lineage (GTDB taxonomy): Bacteria > Pseudomonadota > Alphaproteobacteria > ATCC43930 > CGMCC-115725 > DAHUYF01. The sequence goes on along the minus strand of JASHUO010000495.1, from coordinate 25,896 downwards.
CGATACGGTCTGCAGGTAGAAATCTGCCGGCAGGTCCATGACCGACATGTATTCATCGTAGAAGCGCTGCGTCGCCCCGGCACTCTCGCCATCGCCGCGCACGAGATGCTTGAAGAGATCCATATGCGCCGTCACATGCCGGTCGAGATTCATGGTCATGAATCCCACCAGCTGCAGGAAGCCGGGATAGACGCGGCGGAACTGCCCGGGATAGCGCGCCGGTACCGTGGCGATGACGTTGCGCTCGAACCAGTAGAGCGGCCGCGAGGTCGCGAGCTGGTTCACCACGGTCGGGTTGCGCCGCGTGTCGATCGGCCCGCCCATCAAGGTCATCGAGCGCGGTTGCGCCGGATCATTGTCGGCCGCCATCAGCGATACGGCCGCGAGCACCGGCACCGAGGGCTGGCAGACGGCGATCACATGCGTCTCGGGCCCAAGCTCGCGCAGGAACGAGGCGATGAGATCGATGAAGTCGTCGAGATCGAACCGCCCATAGAGCAGCGGCACGTTGCGTGCATTGACCCAATCGGTGATGTAGACGTCGTTCTCGGGGAGCAGCGTCTCGACCGTGCCGCGCAGCAAGGTGGCGAAATGGCCGGAGAGCGGCGCCACCAGCAGCACGCGCGGCTGCTCGACCGTGATGTCCTTCTTGAAGTTCAGCAAGGTGCAGAAGGGATGACGCACCGCCGCGACCTCATCGACGGCAACGGAGCGGCCGTCGATCGTCGTGCTGCGAATGCCGAACTCCGGCCGCTCATGCCACATGCCGGCCCGCTCCACCATCTCGCAGGCGGCGGCGGCGCTCCGGATCACGGGGTGATGCGCCACGACGGGCCAGGGCTGGTTGAGCAGCCCTTTCAGCGCCTGGGCCATCCAGCGCACAGGTCCGAAGGCGTCCCGATGCGCCTGATAGGTCTCGTAGAGCATCGCCTTCTATCCCTCTGCTGTGGCTAGGGGCCTTGAACGAACGTATTGGGCAAGCCGCGCAGTTCCAGAAAGCGCGAAGGGCTAAGGTCGAAAGCGCCGGCAAGGCCATTGCACAGGCGGAAAACCTGTGGCTGCGCCCCACCCACATATGGGACCCGCTCGAGGCGAGCCATAGGGGACAAAGGTGTCACAGTTTCTCCTTAATTCGCCCCCGCCAAGGGGTCAAGCAAAGATCGCCCTTAAGTGTTGGGAGCGCGCGGATTTTCTTCTCGGCCGCGGATACTGCGCCGCAACATGCGGCGGCTTGGCCCTGAATGGGAGTTCAGATCGCGGGCGACTCGCCCCGTTCAGGCAGCGATGGTTGCGGCGGCGGTATACCCGGGCAGCCCATGCCGGCTCAGAAAGCGCCGCACCGCCTCCTCGGGAATGCCGATGAAGCTGCGGTAGAGAAGCTGCAGGATGTAGGTGAAGGCGGGCCCGTGGCGCCGGTCCTCCGGGACGATGAGATGGGCCGATTCGTGCAATACCAGAAAGCGATAGAGATAGCCCTTCTCGATGGCGATGCGGTGGTTTCTGACATCGGCGAAGCCGCCGACGCGCGGATCATCGAAGCCGGCGACGAGCGCCAACCGCGGCGGCTTCCGGCCCAGCATATCGAAGATGTCGCGCAGCATCGCAGCCGCGTCGTCATATCCCATGAGACCGTGGCCGGCGGGGAAGGCCGCGAAGAGGTCATCCTCGAAGCGGCAGATTGCGCTCCGGAAATCGGTGTTCCGGTCGGCCTGGCGCAGCGCGGCGGCCAACGCTCTGGAGAGTCCCTGATCGGCGACGCGGGCGAAGGGCGTCGAAATCATGATGTGCTGCAGGATAGCGCCGGGATGGTTAACGAGAGGATTAACGCGACCGGAACCAGGGTTCGCCGAGACCCCGCGGCGCCGGCTCGTAGAAGCGCCGGTCGCGCAGCACTTCCAGAGAGACCGTCTTGCCGTCGTGATGCGAGCCGACGCGGGAGAGGCGCACATGCGGTGCGAGATCACCGGCATAGCGCGCGACGTTGACCACCTCCCACACCGCCGCCGTCCGTCCGACCGAGAAAAACCGCTGACCCGCCGAGATGCCGTAATTCTCCTCGCGACCCGGCCGCCGCCGCCAAATGCTCATGGTCTTCACCTGCACCTGCCAAGCTCGCCCGACGCGGGAGCCCGACACACTTAATGAAACGACAGATGCCTGGGGCCCGTCGATTGGCAAAAAAGCCGCAGCGTTGCGCGCGCCAACCGGCCGGCGCATGCTTGCCAAACGGGAGGACACCGCGATGAACATTGCCGCTTGGCTCCGGCGCAACGGCAAGAGCTTTGCCGATCGTCCCGCGCTCTCGCGCGGGCGCACAGTCTATTCAACCTACGCGCGATGGGCGGCCAGGGCGGCGGCGATAGCCGGCGGCCTCGCCCGTCAACCGGGCTACCGCCCGGGCGAGCGTGTCGCCATCGCCATGACCAACCGGCCGGAATATCTGGAGGCGCTGTTCGGCATCTGGCATGCCGGCCTCGTCGCCGTGCCGATCAATGCCAAGCTGCACCGCGAAGAGTTTCGCTACATCCTCGGCCATAGCGGCGCGCGGCTCTGCTTCGCCAGCTCCGATCTCGCCGAGACGGTGGCCCCGCTGGCCGACGATCTGCCGGAGCTGGCGCGCGTCGTCGTCGCGGGCGATGCCGAATGGCACACGTTGGGCGCGAGCGACGGCATCGATCTGGTCGAGTGCCGGCCTGAGGATCCCGCCTGGCTCTTCTACACCAGCGGCACCACCGGACGGCCCAAAGGCGCGACCTTGACCAACCGCAATCTGATCGCGATGTGTCTCGGCTATTTCTCCGATGTCGACCCGATCGCGCCGACCGATGCGAAGCTGCACGCCGCGCCGCTGTCGCATGGCTCCGGCCTCTACGGCCTGCCGCATGTGGCGCGGGCCGCCAACAACATCATCCCCGACAGCGGCCATTTCGATCCGGCGGAGATCGCCGATCTGCTGCGGGCCTGGCCGAGCCTCAGCCTGTTTGCCGCGCCCACCATGCTGACCCGGCTCGTCGCCAACCCGACCTTCGCCGGCGCCGATCACCGCAACCTCAAGGCCATCGTTTATGGCGGTGGGCCGATGTATGTCACCGACCTGCTCAAGGCGCTCGAGCTGCTGGGGCCGCGTCTGGTGCAGATCTATGGCCAAGGCGAATCGCCGATGACGATCACGGCGCTGGCGCGCGCCTTCCATATGGACCGCAACCATCCGCGCTGGCGCGAGCGGCTCGGCTCGGTCGGCCTGCCCTTTGCCGGCATCGAGCTGCGCGTCGTCGATGGCGAGGATCGCGATATGCCGGCGGGCGAGCCCGGCGAGGTGCTGGCGCGCGGCGACAGCGTGATGGCGGGCTATTGGCGCGACGACAAGGCGACGGCGGAGACGCTGCGCGGCGGCTGGCTGCATACCGGCGATGTCGGCGCGCTCGACGCCGATGGCTTTCTCACCTTGCGCGACCGGTCCAAGGACATGATCATCAGCGGCGGCAGCAACATCTATCCGCGCGAGATCGAAGAGGTGCTGCTGCGCCACCCCGCGATCGCCGAGGTGTCGGTCGTGGGCCGGCCGCATGCCGATTGGGGCGAAGAGGTCGTCGCTTTCGTCGTGCCGCGCCCGGGCGTGCGCGTTGCCGAGCCCGAGCTCGACCGGCTCTGCCTCGACAGCATCGCCCGCTTCAAACGCCCCCGCGCCTACCGCTTCGTCGACACGCTGCCCAAGAACAATTACGGCAAAGTGCTGAAGACGGAGCTGAGACGGCTCCTCAAGGAAGGCGAGCGCAGCGCCGGCTGACGGGTTTTTCGATAGGCGCCCCCGCTATCCGAGCCGGTAGAGCTTCGCCGCGTTGTCGCAGGTGACCTTGCGGCGCGCTGTCGCCGGCAGATGGCCCAGCTCGCGGTCGAGATACTCCTGCGAATCCGGCCAGATGCCGTCGGGATGGGGGAAGTCCGAACCCCACATGACATTGTTCTCGCCGATGTCGTCGATCAGTTTGATACCGACGCGGTCGGTCTGATACGTGGCATAGCACTGGCGATACCAATAGCCGCTCGGCTTCATCTTGAGGTCGAGGTCCTTGAACTGGTCCTCCCACTCGAGATCCATGCGGTCGAGCACATAGGGGATCCAGCCGAGGCCCGCCTCGCCGATCACGATCTTCAGATCGGGATAATGTTCCAGCGCGCCGCTGAAGATGAGCGACATCAGCATGTAACCCATATGCATCTGGAAGCTGGTGATGTGCGCGGCGGCGGCGGCGCGCGCCACCTTGGGCGCGAGCTTGCCATAGTCGGGCCGAGGCCCGCCGATGGTGTGAAAATGCACCGGGAGTCCGGTCTCGTGGGCGATCTGCCAGAGTGGATTCCAAAAAGGGTCCCAGAGCGGCGTCATGTCCGGTCGGTTGGCGACGTCGAGGCCGCGCGCGCCGCGCGCCGCGGCGCGCTTCACTTCGGCGACAGCGACATCCATGTCGTGGTTGGGAATGTTGGCGAGGCCGATGAGCCGCTCGGGACTGGCCTGACAGAAGTCCGCCAGCCACTCGTTGTAGATGCGCAGCACCTCGGCCGCCGCCTCGTCATCCCGCAACCGCGCGGTGGCGCCCAATATGCCGTAGAGCACCTCAGCCTGGACGCCGTCGCGATCCTGGTCTTTGAGCCTGAGCGCCGGTTCGGTCAGCCGCCGGATCCCTCTCTTGCCGTCGTCGTAGAGGCCGGTCGACGCCATGCGGTCGGAGCGGTGGATCTGTCCCGGAACGTATTGGCGGCCGGCCGAGCCCATGCCGTTCAGCAGCCCAAATTTGGCGCCGCCTTTGCTAACCCACTCCTTGCCCAAGGGCCCGTCCACCACATAGGGCATGCGGTCCTTGAGCGCCGCCTTCGCATTCTGGGTGAAGAGATCGGGCGGCAGCCATATGAGATCGATGTGTCCGTCGGCCGAGATGACGTCATAGCGCATGGCGGTCGCTCCCCAGGACAGGGAGCGACTCTAACACCCGGCGCCGGTATTGACAGCGGTGATGATTTTGCCGGGGCACTCTCCTCAACCCCGCCTTGGCGTATCCCGGACACCCTGGCGGGGCTTTTGGCTATCCCCGAGGCGGAAACTCTACGATCTCCGGTGCTCACCCGATATTCTCCATCCGATCAACCATGCTGCTGTTTGGTGATGAAGGCGGGTGCGCTTGCGACGCATCGCGGTCGGCGAGGGAGGGGTAATTCCATGACGGTGACGTTGCGCCCGGCTACGGTGAGCGACGCGCCCGCAATCGGTCGCGTCATGCACGATGCCTTTAAGGCAATTGCAGAACGGCACAATTTCCCGCCGGATTTCCCTTCGCCGGACGTGGCGAGCGGCCTCGCCGCAATGCTGCTCGGTCACGGGCGCTTCTACGGCGTGGCGGCGGAACGCGACCGGAAGCTCGTCGGCAGCAACTTCCTCGATTTGCGCGGTGCGATCGGCGGGATCGGGCCGATAACGGTTGACCCAGCAGAGCAGGACCGAGGCATCGGCAAGCGCCTGATGCAGGACGTCCTCGACCGCGCTTCTCGCGAAGGCTTGCCGGGCGTCCGGCTGGTGCAGACGGCCTACCACAATCGGTCGCTCAGCCTTTACACCAAGCTCGGCTTCCGCACCCGCGAACCGCTGTCGGTCGTGAAGGGGTTGCCGCTCGGCTTGACGCTGGCTGGATACGATGTGCGGTCTGCGACCGAGGCCGATTGCGTGGCGTGTAATCGGCTTTGCCGGGATGTCCACGGTCACGATCGCGCTCGCGAACTCGACGAGGCGATCCGCGCCGGTACGGCCATTGTGGTCGAACACCAGGGCCGGATCACAGGGTACGCGACGCAGATCGCGTTTTTCGCCCATGCGGTGGGTGAGACCAACCGGGATCTGATGGCTCTGATCGGCGCATCGCCAGAGGCGCCCGGGCCGGGCTTCCTTGTGCCGACGCGCAACCACGAGCTCTTCACCTGGTGCCTCGACCATGGGCTCACCCTGGTCCAGCAGATGACGCTCATGACCATTGGCCTCTACAACGAGCCGACCGGCGTCTATCTGCCCTCGGTGCTCTATTGAAGCCACGGCTGCGGCGATGCGGGCGCGGGCGAACTGTCCGCACCGCGCCGGCCGTCACGGAATTGAAACAGCCCACGCGCGATGATGCTCTCGCTCGCGCGCGAAAGGCGGCGCGATGTGGAGAGCAGGAGACATGCCGGATAGCGCCCAGGAGATCTTCGTCCGTCCCTCGACCGAAGCCGATGTGCCGGCGATGATCGCCATCTACTGCCACCATGTTCAGCATGGGCTCGGCGACTATGAGATGGAGCCGCTGCACCCCGACGACATCAAGCGCCGCCGCAAATCCATGCTGAAGCGTCGCCTGCCGCATATCGTCGCGGAAGGCAACGGCGCGATCCTCGGCTATGCCTACGCCGTGCCGTTCCGCAAGCGGCCAGCCTATCGCTATGCGGTCAAGCACTCGATCTACGTCCACCAGGACCATCTGCATGCCGGCATTGGCCGCAGGCTCTTGCCGGCGCTGATCGAGGCCTGCACGGCGGCAGGTTATCGGCAGATGATCGCCTATATCGACGGTGCCAACCTGCCTTCGATAGAGTTCCACAGCGCCAATGGCTTCCGGCAGGTCGGCCTCCTGCCCTGCGTCGGGTTCAAGTTCGGGCGCTGGACCGACACCCTCCTCATGCAACGCCCGCTCGGGGCCGGCGGGTCGGCGTCGCCCGACGATCCGCCGGGCAAGCCTGTCACTGAGGACCGGCCCTGACCCTCGGTCAGGGCGCGTCCGTCACATAGGTGTAGAAGCGGATCGTACCGTCCGGCTCGGTCTCGCGATAAAGACCCTGGATTTCCGTGTCGAAGCCCGGAAACAGATTGGCACTCCGCTCGAAGAGCGCGAGATAGTCGAGCATCGGCTTCGCGCGCTCATCGAGAAGCTCGCCGGGAACGATGGTGGCGATGCCCGGGGGATAGACGACGAACAGGGTCGTGGCGACATGGCCCGCCAGCTGGTCAAGCGGCAGGTACTTCACCTTGTTGCGCGTCAATTGCCGGACCGCCTCGTGCGGCGGCAGCACCGGTTTGGGCAGATGCTCGGGCCGGAACTGCAGGCGCTGCAGCAGGCTCGTCTGGTTCTCGCGGTGGAAGGCGTGCATCTCGCCGCAGAGGTCGCGCAGGCCCATCCCGGCATAGCGTCGCCGCCGGCTGCGCACGAATTCCGGGATCACCTCGTCCAGCGGCGCATTGTCATCGTGATAGCGCTTGAAGGCGACGAGCGCGCTGAGCAGCGTTCCCGCCTTGCTCGATTCCACGCCCGGCGTCAGCAGGAAGAGCAGCGAGTTGAGGTCGTTCTTCTCCGGAACGACCCGGTTCTCGCGCAGATATTCGGCGACGATCGGCGCCGGGATGCCATGCGCCTCATAGGCGCCGGTGGCACGGTTGAAGCCCGGCGTGAGCAGGGTCAGCTTATTGGGATCGGTGATCGCATAGCGCGGTGCCACGTGTTTGAAGCCATGCCAGGCGGCGCCGGGGCTCAGCTCCCAATAGCGCGGATCGACTGCCAGCTCTTCGGTCGGGACGTCCTCCCACGGCATCTCGGGGCGCGCGCCGCTCGACGCCGCGCCAGACGCGATCACCCGATCGGGGACGAAAGGCTCGAAGAACCAGCGCCGCGTGGTATCGGCTTCCTTCTCCTCGAACTCGCGGCGGATCGCCCTGATCTTCTTGCGCAGCTCGATGCCGAGCTTGATGGTATCATCCCACAGCACCTCGCCGGATTTGCCCTTCATCATCTGCGCGCCGACATCGAGCGAAGCGAAGAGCGGGTAGAAGGGCGACGTGGAGGCGTGGATGAGGAACGTCTCGTTGAAGCGGCGATGCTCGACGCGGCGGGTCTGGCCGCGGATGTGACGATCCCTGACATGGATCTGCGAGGCCTGCGAGAGGCCCGCGAGCTGCTTGTGTGTCGATTGCGTGGCGATGATGCCGGGACTGTGCTCGTCAAGCCGCTCCAGCCCCATGGCGAAACGCCCGGCGAAGAGCGGGTGGAATTTCATGAAACCGGCCCAGGCCTCGTCGAACATGATGTAGTCGCAGAGATGTCCGATCCGCTCGAGGATCATCTCGGCGCTGTAGATGGTGCCGTCATAGCTGCATTGCTCGATCACGGCGACGCGGAACGGCCGCTCGCGTTTCCAGGCGTCGCGATCATCGACCAGGGGATGGCGGCGGATCTTGTCGCGGATCCTCTCCTCGTCGAACGCCGCGATGTCGATCGGGCCGATCATGCCTTGAGCGTTGCGATCCGTCTCAAGATAGACCGGGATGCCGCCGCCGAGCAGCAGCGCGCCGTGATGCGCGGCTTTGTGGTTGTTGCGGTCGAACAGCACCAGATCTCCCTCGGCGACGAGCGCCGAGAGCACGATCTTGTTGGAGGCCGAGGTGCCGTTGAGGACGAAATAGGTTTTCTCCGCGCCGAAGATCTTGGCCGCCTCCTGCTGCGCGCGGAGCGCCGGCCCTTCATGGGTCAAGAGGTCGCCGAGCTCCAGCACGGAATTGTCGAGATCGTCGCGGAAGACGGCCTCGCCGAGATGCTCGACGAAAATGCGGCCGATGGGGCTGCGGCTATAGAAGACGCCGCCATTGTGACCGGGACAGGTCCAGAGCTGGTTGCCCTCTTCGGCGTAATCGACGAGCGCGCCGAAGAACGGCGTCTTCAGCGTCTCGGCATATTGCTTGAGGCGGCTGACCAGGTTCTTGGCGATGAATTCGGGCGTCTCCTCGGCGAGGAAGATATAGCCGTCGACATGGTCGAGGACTTCGACCGGCACGTCTTCCAGCCGCTTGCGCCGCACCAGCAGGATGATCGGCATCTCGAGGCCGCGGCCGCGCACATAGGCGGTGAGTCCGGCCATCTTGCCGTCCATCCCCTTCTTGCCCCAATCGACGATCATGCAGCCGATGGCGGCATCGGTCTTGATCGCGAGCTCCGCATCTTCCGCGCGGCGGGCCTTCACCACGGCAAAGCCGAGCTTCTCCACCGCGCCGACGATCTGCTGCAGCCGCGAGCCCTCGAGGTCGTCGGCATCGAAGGCCGGAGCGCAGAGCAGGAAGGTGAAGCGGCGGAAGAAGTCCATGCGAGACTCCTTGAGCTCTGCGCGAGCGCGGGATTTCGTGAAGCGCGGACGCTATCACCTCGCCGCTTCAGGCGAAAGCCGAATCACAGCGTCACGAAGCTGCGCTCCGGTTCATGACAAATATGTTGCAGTCCCGGCTAGAAGGTGCCGGGATAAGCGCCGCCGTCGATTAGGAAATTCTGGCCGGTGACATAGCTCGCCTGCGCGCTGCAGAGATAAGCGCAAGCGGCGCCGAACTCGTCGGATGTGCCGAAGCGGCCGGCGGGGATCGCTGCGGCACGCTCAGCCCGCACCGCATCGACCGACAAGTTGCGGTTCTTGGCCATCACCTCGATGGTGGTGCGGAGCCGGTCGGTATCCATCGCGCCGGGCAGCAAATTGTTGATGGTGACGTTGTGCCGTACGGTCTTCCGCGCGAGGCCGGCAACGAAGCCGGTAAGGCCGGTGCGGGCACCGTTCGACAGGCCGAGGATGTCGATCGGCGCCTTCACCGCGCTCGAGGTGATGTTGACGACACGGCCGAAGCGGCGGGCGATCATGCCATCGACCGTGCGGCGGATCAGCTCGATCGGCGTCAGCATGTTGGCATCGATCGCTTTGATCCAGGCGGCGCGGTCCCATTCGCGGAAATCGCCGGGCGGCGGCCCGCCGGCATTGTTGACGAGGATGTCAGGTTCAGGGCATGCGGCGAGCGCCGCCTTGCGCCCCTCCTCGGTGGTGATGTCGCAGACCACGGTCGCGACCTTGGCGCCGGTCGCCTGGCGGATCTCCGCCGCGGTCGCCTCGAGGGCTTCCTTGCCGCGGGCGAGAATGACGAGCTCGACGCCTTCTCCGGCCAGCGCCATCGCGCAGCCCTTGCCCAACCCCTTGCTCGCCGCGCAGACCAGCGCCTTCTTGCCGGCAATGCCAAAATCCATGCAACCCTCCCTTTGACGCGGCGCGCATGATAGGCGGCGTGGCCGTGCGGCGCTAGGAGGCGGGCTTCTTTTCCGTATGGATCGGGCGGATCGATTTGATGTAGACGGCGATAGCGTGGCGGTCGACATCGTCGAGCGCGGCTGTGCCCTTCACCACCTCGGCCATGGCAGAGCCGACGAAATCCATATCCGGCGTTTGGCCGGTCTTGAGCAGGTCGGCGATGTCCTCGACGCTCCATTTGCCGATGCCGGTCGCATCATCGCCGGTGATGTTTGGCGCCTTCACCCCGGCGACCCCCTGCGGATTGCCGGAATAGGCCTCGCTCTCCTTGAGCCCACCGAGGAAATTCCGCGGCGTGTGGCATTCCTGGCAGTGCACCACCGCTTCCGCGAGATAGCGGCCGCGATCCCACTCGGCGCTTCTATCGGGATCCGGCTGCAGCGGTCCTTCGCGGAAGAACAGCGTGCGCCAGAAAATCAGCAGAAAGCGCCAACCGAAGGGAAATTTCAGCTCATAGCGCTGGTTCGGCCGCGCGACCGGCGGCAACGAGCGCAGATAGGCATAGAGATCGGCAATATCGGCATCGCTCATCCGGGTGAAGGAGGTAAAGGGGAACACGGGATAGAGATAGCGGCCTTCGTCATCGAGCCCTTCGCGCAGCGCGCGGCGGAATCGCGCCTCGCTCCAGCTGCCGATGCCGTCCTCGCGATCGGGCGTAATGTTGGGCGAGTAGAAGATGCCGAACGGCGTCTCGAGCTTACGGCCGCCGGCCAACGGCGCGCCGCCGCCCTTTGCATCGGTATGGCAAGCGACGCAATCCGCCGCTTTGAACAACAGCTCGCCGCGCTTCAGCTGCGCCTCGTCGGCGGCGCGCGCCGAAAGCGTCAAGAAGAGCAAGAAAGCGATGGCAAGTTGCGCGAGCAGCGCGCTTCCGCTCCCTCGCGAGCGGACGAGGCTCGGGGCGAGGCAGGTTCGCTCGTCTTCCGAGCTATTGCGGTATGACGCTTGCCGCATCACGCCCTCGCCTGCCCTCTCCCGAGAGAGAGGGCTCGGCAGGCGCCTTACGAGACCTTCTCGCGGTAATCGCTGTGGCAGGCGCCGCAGCCATTCTTGCCCGTATCGGCGAGCGCGGCGCCGATGGCTGCCTTGTCGCCGGACCTGATCGCCGCGGCGAGCTTCACCTCGTAGCCCTGGAGCGCGACCGGGATCTGCTTGAACTTGTCCCATTCCTTCCAGATCGCGGGCTTCGCGCCGGTCTTGCCGGGGAATGCATCGAGCCCGGTGCCCTCGGGGAAGAGCGTGACGATCTTCGGCGCGATCGACTGCAGGTCGGTGATCGCCGCTTCGGCGGCAGCCTGATCGCCCGCGCCCTTGACGTAATCCTGGATCGCCTTGAAGTCCTTACCCTGCCGCTTCATCGTGTCCCGGCGCGTCTTGATCTCGGCTTCCTTGTCCTGCGCCACGACCGCGACGGTGCCAAAGGCTAGCGCCAGCCCCAGCACCGCCACTGCCACACCAACCTTCGCAAACCCCGCCATGTTCTTCTCCTGCTTCGTTGTTGTGCGGGCCAGGGCCCGCCGCGCGATTGCGTGAATGATAGGAATGGCCCCCCATCCCTTCCTTCACGATTACGTGAAGTCCGGCCTCACTCGAGCGGCCTCGCGACATGCGCCGCAAACCCCGGCGACGTGCGCAAGCGCTCGTACCAGGCCTTGAGGCGCGGCAGGCTCGGCCGCTCGATCGGATAGGAATGCCAGCGATAAGCCCAGATGCCAACGCAGATATCGGCGAGGGTGAGCGCCGGCCCGGTGAGATAGTCGCCATGCCCGAGCTGCGCTTCGACGATCCGCCATAGATCGACGGCGCGCAGCCGCGAAGCCTCGAGCGCCGCAGGATCGCGTTTTTCAGGCGGGGTGCGGTAATAGCCGACCAGCATGGCGGCCATGGGCTGGGTCAGCGCCGAGAGCTGCCAGTCCATCCAGCGCTCGACATCGGTGCGCCGCGCCGGCTCTGCGGGATGGAGGTGCCCGCCGCCATGCTTGGCGCAGAGATAGCGCATGATGGTGTTGCTTTCCCAGATGACGAGCCCGCCATCCTCGACGGTCGGCACGAGCCCGTTCGGATTGAGCGCGAGATAGCGGGGATCCTTATTGCCGCCGAAAGGGCCGCCCCAATCGACACGCTCGAACGGAACGCCGAGCTCGGCGCAGGTCCACAGCACCTTCTGCACATTGGACGAGGTCGCCCGTCCCCAGATCTTGAGCATCGTCCCCTCCCTGGTGCAGCACGCTAGCCGGGACCGAGGGCGGCTTCAATATCTCGGGTTCTGCCATAGGGAAGACATGCGGGGCTCAGCAGCGGACACAACGGCGTCATCATCCTGGGCGAGACTGGCCCCCCGATGGGCCTTCTCAGCGATCGCCCGATCGTCACTTTCGACGGACGTGAGCCGTCGGCTGCGCTGCTCGCCAGCGCGTCGAGCGCAACGTCGACATCCGACACCATCAGGAGGGTCTCATGAAGCACGCATGGTCGCTTGTTGCCGCCGCGCTCGTGCTCGCGTCGGCGCCATCGGACGCGCAGGCCAGCGCGAAGCAGACGCCACGGATGCCGGTGCGCATCCGCGCCACCATCGAAAAGCTCGACAACAACCTGCTCACGGTGAAGACCGACAAGGGCGACCGATTGACGCTGGAACTGACGCCGAAGACCAACATCAGCGGCGTCGATGCGCGCACGGTGGCCGACGTCAAGCCGCCGGAGTTCGTCGGCGTGACCGCGAGCCTGGGAAGCGACCAGAGGCTGCATGCGATGGAGGTCCATATCTTTCCCGAAAGTCTGCGCGGCCTCGGCGAAGGTCATTTCGGCGCGCCGGCGAAAAACCTGACCAATGCGACAGTGGCCGCCACGAGCGCTTCCTCGGATGGCGAGACACTCACGCTGAATTTCGTCAGCAAGGCCACCGGACGGACCGAATCGACCGCCATCGAGATCGCCCGGACCGTACCGGTCGTGGCTTTCGTCCCGGGTGACGCGGGCCTGTTGAAACCGGGTGCCGACGCCGTGATCCTCGTCGCCAAGGAGGACGATGGCGACCTGATCGCGTTGGGGATCGTCGCCGAGAAGGACGGCGTCAAGCCGCCGCAATAGGCTCCGTCTTGACGGAGATAAAAAAACCGGGAGGGGCGTCGCCCCTCCCGGCGAAAGCAACGCGGATCGCTCGGCTAGGATGGAAATTTGAACAGGTCGAAGAGATCGTCGATCGCCGGGCTGTTCACGGGAATGTAGGGGTTGGCGGTCGTCGATTTTGGGTTAGGCAAGTTGTCGCGGCTGCGAGCCGTCACCGGGTGCAGGGACCAGTTCCGCTCGATGAACTTCAAGATCGAGACGTGGTCGCCATAGGCGTGCGAGATATAGCCGGCCTGGGTGAAGGGCGACACCACGAGCAGCGGGATGCGCGTCCCATCGCCGAAGAAATCGAGCGGCTGCACATAGCCTGAATCCCAGTAGCCGCCGCCTTCATCGAAAGTGATGAAGATCGCGGTGCTGGCCCAAAGCGAAGGCTGCGCCTGGACCGCGTCCACGATCTTTTTCACGAAACCCTCGAACAGGTCGAGCTTCGACGAGGCCGGATGGCCATCGACGAAACCGCTCGGCTTGACGAAGGACACCGCCGGCAATTGGCCGTTGGCGATGCCGGCGTAGAGGTCGGCGGTATCGAGCATGTGGGCGGTGCGCACCGACGCATTGGCCATGACCGCCGTCTCGTACTGGAACGGATTGCAAATGTTGCAATATTCGTCGAGTGGATTGAGATCGTAGGGATCCTGGACATAGCGGTTCCACTCATCGCCGAAATAGGCCCAGGAGATGTTGCTCGCGAGCAATGTGTCTCCGATGGTCGGCACGGAAGACGGCGGGATGGTGAAGACGGTGTTGTCGTTGTTGAGGTCGGTGAAGGCGTTGCTGCCATCGCCGAAATAGCCTGGATTGTAGTTGTTGAGCAGATAGAAATGTGACTGCTGGCAGTTCGGATTGGGGTTATGCGGCAGCGAGCCGAGATAAGCCACGATCGCGCTCACGCCGGGCTGCGACGGATCCGAGCAATTGCTGTAGGAGCCGCCGCCGGAAGACGCCGAGCCGTAGGAACCGGCACCATACCCGTCCTCGATATACCAGTTGTTGGTGCCCTGGGCCGGGTTCGGGTTTTCGATTTCGGCAACCACGCCCTGGTTCTTGGTTCCCACCGCCACCTCGACGTTGTCCGGGGGCACCTGGGGATGGCCATTACCGTCGCTGAACCAAATCGCATCGCCATGACCCAGCATGATGTGGTTCGCACCCGTCCCGCCGTCCACCGACTGGTGGAAGTTGTCACTCATCGCGTATTGGTCGGCGAGCGACTTGAAGTAGGGAACATCGCCGGTCGAGACATTGTAGAAGCCGAGCGCTGCCGACCCTTCACCGGTCGTCTGCTCGGTGAAGGGCGTCGGTTGCGGCGCCCCGTTGGTGCCGGCACCCACCGTGATCTCGACCCAGGAGAACAGATCGGCGAGGCACCCTGACGCGTTCTGCGCCGAGGCATTGTCGACGTTGCAATCGAGCTGCTGCCACATCTGATAGAAGCGATGAACCGGGCTTGCCGTATAGGCATCGTACGGCATCGTCTTGGACGAAAGCTGGAAGGGTCCCGGTGGCAGGCTGGTCACGGGCTGCCCGTCATAGGTGATGCGCTGATCGGGCGTGCCTGAGGTCTGCCCGGTGCCGCCCGTGGTCAGGAACTGGTAGTAGTCGGGCGGCAGCCCGTTCTCGGCCGCCTCGGCAGCGGCGACCGTCGAGAAGTACGGGTTGGTCGGACCGCCGACGAGCGGCGGCGGCAGCGTCTCGGGGACGGATTTACCGCCCGGGCTCAGCAGGTATGGCGAAGGATCCTGGTCCTCGGCCATCGATTGATAGACCGATTTGTAATTGGGTCCCGGCGTCCCGTCGGCATTCACGATACCTTCGGAGAGCAGGTTCCAGACCGTGTTTCCCGGCTTCGGCTGATACGTGGCGAAGACATGGTCGAAGCTGCGATTTTCGCCGATGATGACGATGACGTGCTTGATCGGCGTTCGGGTGTTCCCGTCACCCGGGTCCGACGGCATCGGCTTGATCGGGAAGTTCTCACCGGCGGCCGCGGCGATATCGCTCGCCGACATGCTGCTCAGTGAGCTGGTGCTGGCGGCAATTGCCGCAACCGGCGTTAGCAGATTGGCGACCATGGCCGTTATCGCCGTGCAGGCAAGGTACTTCCGCGTAGACGGCATCCTTCGCATCCGTGACCCCCATCGATGAAGATGAACGATGCCCGACGATAGCCACGGGAAGTTGCCGCCGATTGACGCCAGTGTGACGATTACATTGATATCCCGGTACAAATTTGGGGTCGGTAAGTCTTCATGCCGAAATCGCGAGTAGAACTACCGTCAAGGCGCGTTACGATTGAAATATTCGAGCGACTCGAATGAACCACTTGGGGCGATTCTAGATAGGATATCTTGATGTACCGATTTACTCGCGACGCCGCTTAGCGTTGCCTTCAGTGAAGGCCGTTGCTTGACGAGCCCATGCCGCGAGAGCCCGCGGAGCCGGAGGAGCGTGGCAGGCGCGAGTCAGTGAAGGGAGCACGGGCAAGCAGGACGCGTTTCATCAGCTTCATCACGCCGCCCGAGATGGTGGCACTGGCCCGGGCGCCGACTTTGGAGCGGCTCAGCACGCGTGTGTCGGCCGACGACCTAGATCGAACTTTCCTAGAGCAGCCCCAACTCCAGCTTCGCTTCCTCACTCATGCGGTCGCGCGTCCAAGGCGGCGTCCAGACCAGCTTGACGCGGGCATCCTGCACGCCGGGCACCGCGGCGATCGCCTCCTGCACCTGCGCCGGCAGGCCGCCGGCGACGGGACAGGCCGGCGTCGTCAAGGTCATCTCGACATAGACGGTGCCGTCCTTGTTGACGAGGAGCTCGTAGATGAGCCCGAGATCGACGAGGTTCACGGGGATCTCGGGATCGCGCACCGTCTTCAGCGCCTCGAGCACCTTCTCCTGCAGCACGGCATCGCCGCCATCGGGCTCGGGCCGCGCCACTGCGTCGCCGCCCTCGTCCTGGCCCGGCATGAAGTCGAAGAACTCACTGTCATCCGGCGCCGGCATCGCCTACTCCGTCTTGACGGTAGCGCCGCCCCTCAGCGCCGCCTCGAAGGCATGCCAGGCGAGCGTCGCGCATTTGACGCGGGCGGGATAGGATTTGACCCCGGTCAGCGGCTCGAGGCGCTCCATGTCATCCTCGAGCGGCGCCGGCGTTGGCGGCGCTTCGCCGCCGGTGACCTTGGCACGGAAGCCGGCGAAGAGCGCTTCCGCCTCGGCCAAGGTCTTCCCCTTGAGAATCTCGGTCATCAGCGAGGCCGAGGCCTGCGAGATGGCGCAGCCGCGCCCCTGAAAGCTCACATCGCGGATGCGGTCGCCGTCGAGCGTCACATAGACCGTGACTCGGTCGCCGCACAGCGGATTGTGGCCGTTGGCGAAATGGCTCGGCTGCTCCTGCTTGCGGAAATTCCGCGGATGCTGCCCGTGATCGAGGATGATGTCCTGATAGAGGTCGCGAAGATCCATGGGGCTTACCGTTTGAACATCTTCTGCGCCGCAACGATGGCATCGGCAAGCGCGTCGATGTCGCTTTCGTCATTGTAGACGCCGAACGAGGCGCGCGTCGTGGCGCCGAGCCCGAGCTTGTCGACGAGCGGCTGCGCGCAATGGTGACCGGCGCGTACGGCGATATGGTGCTGATCGAGAATGGTGGCAAGGTCGTGCGGATGGATGCCATCGACGTTGAGCGACAGGATGGCATAGCGCTGCTGCCCGGCGCCAACGATGTGGACGCCCGGCAGCCGCGACAGCCGGTCGACGCCATAAGCGGTCAGCGCCGCCTCATGCGCGAGGATCGCCTCGCGCCCGAGCCCGTCGATATAGTCGAGGGCGACGGCAAGGCCGATCGCACCGGAAATGTCGGGCGTGCCGGCTTCGAAGCGCGCCGGCGGATCCTGGAACGTCGTCTGCTCGAAGGTGACGTTGAGGATCATATCGCCGCCGCCCTGCCAGGGCGGCATCGCGTCGAGGATCGCCTTCCGTGCGTAGAGCACGCCGATGCCGGTCGGCCCATAGGTCTTGTGGCCGGAGAAGGTATAGAAATCGCAACCGAGCGCGCGGACATCGACGGGCATGCGCGGCGCCGCCTGGCAACCATCGATCAGCACCTTGGCGCCCTTGGCATGGGCGAGCCGCACGATCGCCTCCACCGGCAGCAACGCGCCCGTCGCGTTGGCGAGATGGGTGACGGCGACCAGCTTGGTGCGCGGGCCGAGCAGCGCCTCGAATGCAGCGAGGTCGAGCCCGCCGGTCGCGTCGACCGGCGCCACTTTGAGGGTAAAGCCGACGCGGTCGCGCAAGAGCTGCCAGGGCACGATATTGGCGTGGTGCTCGAGCTCGGTGATCACCACCTCGTCGCCCGGCGCCAGGAAGGTGGCGCCCCAGCTATTGGCGACGAGATTGATCGCCTCGGTCGCGCCGCGGACGAAAACGATCTCGGCCGCGTCGCGTGCATTGAGGAAGCGCCGCGCCCGCTCGCGCGCCGCCTCGTAAAGCTCGGTCGAGCGCGCCGAAAGCCGGTAGACGCCGCGATGGATGTTGGCGTAGTCGCTGCGATAGAACTCGGCGACGCCGTCGATCACCACCGCCGGCTTCTGCGCGCTGGCGCCGCTATCGAGGAAGACGAGCCCGGGATGGCGCGCGAAAATCGGGAAGTCGCGCTTCACCACGCGCGGATCGAACGCCGCCGCAGCGGGGGTGCGCAAAGGAGAAAGATGCGTCATCGACCGCCCTCCTCGCCCCGGCCGAGCCAGGCTTGCAAATGATGCGCAAGATAGGCCCGAAGCGCCGCCGGCTCGACCCGCTCCAACGCGTCGGCGGCAAAGGCTTCGATCAGCATCCGCCGCGCCTCGCCCTCGGCGATGCCGCGGGTGCGGAGATAGAAGAGCGCCGCCTCGTCGAGATCGCCCACCGTGGCGCCGTGGCTGCATTTGACGTCATCGGCGAGAATCTCGAGCTCGGGCTTGGTGTCGACGGTGGCGCGGCGGCTCAGCAGCAGGTTCTTGTTGAGCTGATGCGCATCGGTCTTCTGCGCCTCGGGGCGGACGCTGATCGAGCCGAGAAACACGCCATGGGCGCGGTCGGCGACGACGCCCTTGAACAGCTCGCGCGTGGTGCAGCCCGGCGCCGCGTGATCGACGAAAGTGGCGTTGGTCGCCTCCTGCTCGCCGCGCAGGAGATAGGCGCCATCGAGCGCGAGTTCGGCGCCTTCGCCGTCGAGCCGCACCAGCATGTCCTGCCGCGAGAGCCGCCCACCCAGGGTGAGGACGAAGCTGCGATAGCGCGCCTGCCGGCCGACATGGGCGCGGTTCACCGCGAAATGAAGGGCCTCGGCGCTCTCATCCTGGAGCCGTGCGTGATGCAGCGCGGCGCCCTCGCGGAGATGGAGCGCGGTCACGCTGTTGGTCCAATGAGCGCCGGCTCCGGCATAAGTCTCGAGAAGCACGGCGCGGCTGCCGGTGCCGAGGCGCACGAGGTTGCGCACATGATGCGAGCGCGGCGCCCCTGCCGAGGTCAGATGCAGGATCTCGATCGGCCGCTCGAGCACCGTTTCCGGCTCGAGCGCCAACACGAAGCCATCGGTGAAGAAGGCGGCGTTGAGCGAGGCGAAAGGCTGATTGCCCTGCGCATCGCTCTCCTCGAGCGCCGCCGCCACGAGATCGGGCGCTTCGGCAAGCGTCTCGGCTGTCGACGCGAGAAAGGCGCCTTCGGGCAGCGCTCCGAGATCGGACAGCGCGGGCGCGACTTTGCCGTCGACCAGCACCAGCCGATGCGTCGCGCCGGGGCAGCGATAGGCGTCGAGGGCAAAAGGTGCCGAGCCGTCGCCGCTCACCGGCGGAAAGGCCGCGCGCTGCAAGGGCCGGAGGTCGGTGAAGCGCCACGCCTCCTGGCGGCGCGTCGGGAAGCCTTTGTCGCCGAAATTGGCGAGCGCCGCGGCACGGCGCGCCGCGAGCCAATGCGGCTCGTCCGTGCCGTCGCGCTGGGCGAAGGCCTCGACGTAAGGCGCGGTCTCGGCTTTGACGATCATCGCGCCCCTCACGCTGCCTCATAAGCGGCATAGCCATGCCGCTCGAGCTCCGCCGCGAGCGTCTTGTCGCCGGATTTGACGATACGGCCACCGCTCAAGACATGGACGCGATCGGGCACGACATAATCGAGCAGCCGCTGGTAATGGGTGATCAGCACCATGGCGCGGTCCGGCGCGCGCAGCTTGTTGATGCCGCCGGCAACCAGCTTCAGCGCGTCGATATCGAGGCCGCTATCGGTCTCGTCGAGAATGGCGAGCTTCGGCTCGAGCATCGCCATCTGGAAGATCTCGTTGCGCTTCTTCTCGCCGCCGGAGAAGCCGGCATTGACCGCGCGCTGGAGCAGATCGTCGCCGATCTCGAGCAGCTTCAGCTTGGCGCGCACGGCTTTCAGGAACTGGCCGGCATCGAGCTCGTTCGCGCCGCGCGCCCGGCGCAGCGAATTGAGCGCGGCGCGCAGGAAATACATGTTGTTGACGCCCGGAATCTCGACCGGATATTGGAACGCGAGGAAGACGCCTGCGCGCGCCCGCGCGTCGGGGCTGAGCGCCAGCAGGTCCTGGCCCTGGTAGAGGACGCTGCCTTCCGTCACCTCGTAGCCGGGGCGGCCGGAAAGCACACCCGCCAGCGTGCTCTTGCCCGAGCCGTTCGGCCCCATGATCGCGTGCACCTCGCCGGCGCCGACGACCAGCTCGACGCCGTTCAGGATCTCGCGCCCGTCAGCGATCCGGGCATGCAAATTTCTGATCTCCAGCATCGACACCTTGCTCGTCTCCCTGATTGACGCGGCGCTCAGCCGACGCTGCCCTCGAGGCTCACCGCCAGCAGCTTCTGCGCCTCGACGGCGAATTCCATTGGCAGCTCCTTCAGCACTTCCTTGCAGAAGCCGTTGACGATGAGCGACAGCGCGTCTTCCTGCGACAGGCCGCGTTGCTGGCAATAAAACATCTGATCCTCGCTGATCTTCGAGGTCGTCGCCTCGTGCTCGACGCGCGCGGAAGGATTGCGCACCTCGATGTAAGGCACGGTATGCGCGCCGCACTTGTGGCCGATCAGCAGCGAATCGCATTGCGTGTAGTTGCGCGCGTTCTCGGCCTTGGGCTGGATGCGCACCAGGCCGCGATAGGTGTTCTGGCCGCGCCCGGCCGAGATGCCCTTGGAGACGATGGTCGAGCGCGTATTGCGGCCGAGATGGATCATCTTGGTGCCGGTATCGGCCTGTTGCAGGTTGTTGGTGATGGCGACCGAATAGAACTCGCCCACCGAATTGTCGCCCTCGAGGATGCAGCTCGGGTATTTCCAGGTGATCGCCGAGCCGGTCTCGACCTGCGTCCAGGAGATCTTGGAATGGGCGCCGCGGCAGGCGCCGCGCTTGGTGACGAAATTGTAGATGCCGCCCCGACCCTCGGCATCGCCGGGATACCAGTTCTGCACCGTCGAGTATTTGATCTCGGCGCCTTCGAGCGCCACCAGTTCGACCACGGCGGCGTGGAGCTGGTTCTCGTCGCGCTGCGGCGCGGTGCAGCCTTCGAGATAGCTCACATAGCTGCCCTTGTCGGCGATGATGAGCGTGCGCTCGAACTGGCCGGTCTTGGCGGCATTGATGCGGAAATAGGTGGAGAGCTCCATCGGGCAACGCACGCCGGGCGGCACATAGACGAAGGAGCCGTCGCTGAAGACCGCGGAATTGAGCGCGGCAAAGAAATTGTCGCCTTGCGGCACGACCGAGCCGAGATAGCGTCGCACCAGCTCGCCATGCTCACGCACTGCCTCACCGAAGGAGCAGAAGATGATGCCGAGCTCGCCGAGCTTCGCCTTGAAGGTGGTGGCGACCGAGACGCTGTCGAAAACGGCGTCGACGGCGACGCCGGCCAGCGCCGCGCGCTCGTTCAGGGGAATGCCGAGCTTCTCATAGGTGCGGAGCAGCTCCGGATCGACCTCGTCGAGCGATTTCGGCGCGTTCTGTCGCTTGGGCGCGGAGTAATAGGTCGCCGCCTGGTAGTCGATCGGCGCGACGCGGAGCTTCGCCCAATGCGGCTCTTCCATGCGCTGCCAGTGCTTGAAGGCGCTGATCCGCCAGTCGAGCAGCCAGGCGGGCTCGTGCTTCTTGGCCGAGATGAAGGCGATGATGTCCTCGTTGAGGCCGGGCGGCGCGCTCTCGCTCTCGATGTCGGTGACGAAGCCGTATTTGTAACCCTCGCCGGCGACCTCGCGCAGCGTCTCGGCATTCTTGACGGTAGCAGGACTGCTCATGGGGTAACGGTCTCTCGCGATGCGGCGGGCGGCTGCGGGGCGAAACTGGCGAAGGGCAGCATATCGGCGAGCGTCACCGCCCCCAGCGCCGTCGCCACCGCATGATTGATGCGATGCCAATGAGGCCGCGTCGGGCAGAAATTGCTGCGCTCGCAGGACGGCACGTGGCTGGTGCATTGCGTGAGGCCCATGGCCCCGTCGATCGCTGCCACGAGCTCGGCGACCGAGATCGTCGCCGGCGGCCGGGCCAGGCGGTAACCGCCCGCGGCGCCGCGGGCGCCCGCGACCAGGCCGGCATGGGCCAGCGCTTTCAGCACCTTGGCGACGGTGGCGCGCGGCAATTTCGCCTCCTGCGCCAAAGCGGCTGCGGTCATCTGGCGCTCGGTACCCACGGCCAGATGGGTGGCGATGATGACGGCGTAATCCGCCAGTTTGCTCAGGATAATCATGGGTTCGCCAATCGGCTCAGGCGCTTAGAGTTAATTCGGACCGTCGCGGTACTGATTAGGTTGGGTGTTATACCGGACCGTCAAGCCCCCGCAAGCCTTTTTTCATAGCTGGCCGAACCGTCCCTGCCCTAGCATTCGTAAAACCGCGCCGCAGCGCCAGCAGAGGCGCGGGCTTATGGGGGAGGAGAACCGGATGAAGCGGAAGCGCGTGGGGGTATCGGCATTGCTGCTGGCGCTGGGGCTGGCATCCGGCGCGGCCGAGGCACAGAAAACCTACCCGCCCGGCGTCAGCGACCACGAGATCAAGATCGGCGAGACCATGCCCTATAGCCGGCCGGCCTCGGCCTACGGCACAATCGGGCGCTCGGAGCTCGCTTATTTCGCGATGATCAACGCCGCGGGCGGGGTCAACGGGCGCAAGATCACGCTGCTGACCCTCGATGACGCCCTCAGCCCGCCCAAGACGGTCGAGCAGACGCGACGGCTGGTCGAGCAGGATCAGGTGCTGCTGATGTTCAGCACGCTCGGCACGCCGACCAGCATGTCGGTGCACAAATATCTCAACAACGCCGGCGTGCCGCAGCTCTTCGTCGCCTCGGGCGCTACCGAATGGGGCGACTACGCCCATTTCCCCTGGACGATGGGCTGGCAGCCGAACTACCAGACCGAGGCGCATGTCTATGCCAAATACATCCTGGAGCACATGCCGAACGCCCGGATCGCCGTGCTCTACCAGGATGATGATTACGGCAAGGACTACCTCAAGGGACTGCGCGACGGCCTCGGCGAAGCGGCCGAGAAGATGATCGTCGCCACGGCCAGCTACGAGACCAGCGATCCGACCGTCGACAGCCAGGTGGTCAGCCTGCAAAGCAGCGGCGCCGACATCTTCTTCAATGGCGGCACGCCCAAATTCGGCGCGCAGGCGATCCGCAAGGCCTATGACATCGGCTGGCACCCCCAGCAATTCCTCGCCAGCGTCTCGACCTCAATCGGCGCGGTGCTGAAACCGGCGGGGCCGGAGAAGGCCAAGGGCATCATTTCCATCGCCTTCGTCAAGGACCCGACCGACCCGCAATGGCAGAACGACAAGGGTTATCAGGACTGGCTCGCCTTCATGAAGCGCTGGTATCCCGAAGGCGATCTCAGCGACAGTTTCAACGTCTGGGGCTACTCGCTGGGGCAACTTGTGGTCGAGGTGTTTCGCCGTTGCGGCGATGATCTCTCGCGCGCCAATGTGATGAAGCAGGCAGCCCATCTCGATCTCGAGCTGCCGATGCTGCTGCCGGGCATCCGCATCAGCACGGCGCCCGACGATTTCCGCCCGATCAAGCAGGTGCGGCTGCAGCGCTTCGACGGCGCGCATTGGGTGCTTTTCGGCGACGTCATCAAGGGGTGAGGGGCATGGCCAAGGTCGAATGGCAGATCGACGGCGCGGTGCGACGCGTCGTTCTCAACCGGCCGGAGAAGCGCAACGCGCTCGATGCCGAGATGCTGGAGCTGCTCGCCGCCGCCTTCAGCGAGCCGCCACGGCCGGAGGAGCGGGCGGCGGTGATCCGCGCTGCGGGCCCCGTGTTCTGCGCCGGGCTCGACCTCCGGGCGCGCAGCGAGATGGGGGCGAGTCCGATCGAGCGTATGCTGCACAAGGTCGAAACCTATCCCCTCCCCGTCCTCGCCGTGGTGCAGGGCGATGCGATTGCCGGCGGCAATGAGCTGGCGCTCCATTGCGATCTCGTTCTCGCCAGCACCGCCGCCCGCTTCGGCATGTCGCTGGCGCAGATCGGTCTGGTGCCGAGCTGGTTCCTCGCCAAAAAGCTGCTCGAGGTGGCGGGGCCGGCGACGACGCGGAAGATCCTGTTCCTGGGCGATCCGCTGCCGGCCAGCCGCCTTTACGAGCTCGGCATCATTGCCGAAGCGGTCGAGCCCGAGCGGCTCGAGGCGCGCGCGGCAGAGCTGCTGGCGCGGCTCGTCGCCAATGCGCCGCTGTCGCTGAAGGCGATGAAGCAGCTGTTGCTGCGCGAGATGCTGTTCCGCGACGGCATCGCGCATGAGGATGTCGACCGCCTGCTAGCCGATGTCAGGCAAAGCGCCGACGCCAAGGAAGGCATGGCGGCACGGCTCGAGAAGCGTCCGGCGCGCTTCGAGGGCCGCTGATGGCGATCCGGCTCGACAAGCCCTGGACCCCGCTCGGCGCCGAAGCGGTGCAACGCTTGCCGGGCCAGCTCGGCGTCTTCCAGCTGGCCGATGGCGAAGGCCGCATCCTCGAGATCGGTTATGCCGGCGGGCGCTCGCTCTTCGGCCTGCGCAGCGCCGTCGAGGAAGCGCGGCAACGTCAGCCCGAAGCGCGGCGCTTTCGCGTCGAGATCACGATGCAGTACCAGACGCGCTACCGCGAGCTGCTGATGCTGCATGTCGCCGATCACGGCACGCTGCCGCCGGGCAATCGCGGCGAGCCGATCAAGCTCGGGCGGCTCAGTCCGCTCTGATGTTGTCTCGCCTCACCCCCCTCCCTTCCCTCCCCCTCAAGGGGGGAGGGGCAGTTTTTGCTTGCAACACGAAGAAAACCCCCTCCCCCCTTGAGGGGGAGGGTTGGGGTGGGGGGTAATAACATGGACCTGGAGCTCTCTGACGAGCAGAAGCTGATCGTGGCGCAGGTGCGGCGTCTGGTGCGCGAGGAGATCCTGCCGCTTGAGGCGAAGCTCGATCCCGATGCGAGCGAGCTGCTGCCGGAGGATTTCGCGCGGCTCAGCGCCAAGGTGAAAGAGATGGGGTTTTGGGGGCTCGATATCCCCGCGGAATATGGCGGCCCCGGCATCGACCTCGTCACCCGCACCTTGATGGCGATCGAGATGGCGCAGCATCGCGCCGGGCTTTACGCGCCCTGCTACGGCGTCTTCGG
Source organism: Alphaproteobacteria bacterium (assembly GCA_030039975.1). Lineage (GTDB taxonomy): Bacteria > Pseudomonadota > Alphaproteobacteria > ATCC43930 > CGMCC-115725 > DAHUYF01. The sequence continues at coordinate 1,025 of JASHUO010000495.1, read as the reverse complement.
CGGCGCCGGCCTCGCCCAGCTGTACGAAGCCAACGAGGATCAGAAGCAGCGCTATCTCTATCCGACCTTGCGTGGCGAGAAGCGTGGTTTCTTCGGCCTCACCGAGCCTTCGGGTGGCAGCGATCCGGCGCGCGCCATCCAGACCCGCGCCGTCAGGGATGGCAGCGACTGGGTGCTGAACGGCAGCAAGGTCTTCATCTCCGGCGCGGACCGGGCGCAATACGGCCTCGTCTTCGCCCGCACCGATGCCGGCAAGGGGCGTGACGGCGTCACCTGCTTCATCGTCGATACCGACATGCCGGGCTTCCACGTCCGCCGCATTATCCACACGCTGCGCTCGACCAACTACGCGACGGAGCTGCAATTCGAGGACCTGCGCGTGCCGCAGGCCAATGTTTTGGGCGAGGTCAATCGCGGCTTCGCCATCGCCAATGACCGGCTCAGCCGGCAGAGGATTCCCTATGCCGCCGCCTGCATCGGCATCGCCGTCAAGGCGCAGGAGATGGCGATCGACTACGCCAAGCTGCGCGACACCTTCGGCGCCAAGCTCGCCACCCGCCAGGCGATCCAGTGGATGATCGTCGACAACGAGATCGACATCAGGACGAGCCTCTGGCTCACCTTGGCCGCGGCGCAGAAAGCGGAGCGCGGCGAGCCCTTCCGCACCGACGCCGCCATGGCGAAGCTGGTGGCGAGCGAGGCCGGCGGCCGCGTCGTCGACCGCGCCATGCAGATCCATGGCGGCTACGGCATGACCAAGGACCTGCCGCTCGAGCGCTGGTATCGCGAGATGCGCATCCGCCGCGTCGGCGAAGGGCCGAGCGAGGTGCAGCGCCTCATCATGGCCCGCGACCTGCTCGGAGGATCCTTCCATTGAGCGACGCCAACCTGCCGCTCGCCGGCATCACCATCGTCGATCTCGGCCAGGTCTATCAGGGGCCCTACGCGACCCTGCTGATGGCGAAGGCGGGCGCCAACGTCGTCAAAGTCGAGCCGCTGACGGGCGAGCCCTTGCGCCACCGCAT
>JASHUO010000494.1 GCA_030039975.1 Alphaproteobacteria bacterium | reverse complement strand
GCCGAGTGGCTGAAGGCGGCGGTTTGCTAAACCGTTATACGGGTTACACCGTATCGTGAGTTCGAATCTTATCCCCTCCGCCAGCCCGTTTCCGTGCGAGTCCCACGGCCGGCACCGTAAACTGGAAACGAAATGACGCCCCGCTTCTCAGCGGTGGTCGACACCTTCCCGCAGGGTTGCCAGGCTTTTGGCGCGGGGTGAGCTAGACCCCTTTGGGAGCGGGAATGACACGATCCTGTGTCGCAGCAGGGACAGGCTTGGGCCGGGCGGACCGCTTGCCCGCCCGAATTGATTTAGCTTAGTGATAGATAGCGAAAATAATCCTGTCTTGCTTAAATACACCCTGGAGTGGGACTCGGCTGATGGACAAGTCCAGCAGGGAAAATCCGGAGGTGTCGTTCCGGCATCTCATGGATACGGCGCCGGTGATGATCTGGGTGTCAGGTGTCGACAGGCTCTGCACCTGGTTCAACCAGCCATGGCTGGACTTCACCGGGAGAACCATGTCTCAGGAGTGCGGTAACGGCTGGGCGGACGGCGTGCACCCGGACGATTTCAGCCGATGTCTCGACATCTACGTCTCGCACTTCGACCGGCGTATTCCGTTCAGAATGGAGTATCGGCTCCGTCGTGCGGACGGCGAATATCGGTGGATACTCGACACCGGAGTCCCGCGCTCCGGCGCCGATGGGGAGTTCCTCGGCTACATCGGTTCCTGCATCGACATCAACGCGCTGAAGCAAGCGGAGCTTGGTCTCAGAGGCACCGTGGCAAGCCACGACATGGCGCTGGATGCGCTTGACCGCGTCGCCGGCAGCATCGCCCATGAATTCAAGAACCTCGTGGGTGCCGTGGTCGGGGATTTGTGGGCGATCCGCAAGCATGCCGATGACGCTGCGGCGGTGCGGCGACGTGCCGAAGAAGCGGAAGAGGCGGCGGTGCGGGGGGAACGGGCGATCGAGGAGCTGCTTGCCGCCGTGCGTCGCCCGAAGTCAGAGGCCGTGCAGGTCAACCAACTGATCACGGACGCACGGACGATCCTGCGAGGAGCGGCCGGGGGGCGCGTCAATGTAGAAATGAACCTTGCGGCGCAGCCGGACGACGTATTCGTCGATTCCAGTCATCTTCAAGCTGCACTGTTGAACCTCGTCACCAACGCGCGCGACGCGATGCCCGAAGGCGGCACCGTGACCATCGCAACAAGAAACGTCGTCGTGCGTCTCGAAGCGATCGACGAACCCGATCTGGCACCTGGCCGGTACGTCATGGCGGCGGTCAGAGATACCGGCGTCGGCATGAGTGACGAGGTGCGGCGACAAGCGTTCGAGCCCTTCTTCACGACGAAGCCGGCCGGAGAGGGGACAGGCATAGGTCTCTCCCAAGTCCGCACCTTCGCCAGACATTCGAGCGGCACGGTGCGCATTGCGAGCGCGCCCGGTGAAGGCACCGAGGTCCGCATTTACTTACCGCAGGCGATCCCGTAGTTCGGAACGGTGTGGGAGAACGTCGTAGGGGATTCGTTGGGAGGAAAGCAGGCCCAGCCTGCGCGATGCCGCCGGCGGGGAGGGATGCGCTATTTGATCACCGCCACCTGCCGATAGGCCTGTTCGGCGCCGGAATCGAGCGGCGCCGTCAGGCCGGTGGTGGTCATTTCGTCCGCCTCCAGGTGAGCCAGCGCGGGATGCAGCGATCTGAGCTCGTCGAGATTGGCGAGCACCGCCGAGGTGATGGCATGGACGACACGTGGCGGCACGGCGGCCGTGGTGACGAGCGTGGCGTTGCTGCCAAAGGTGGGCACGGCGTCACTCAGCCCGTAGACCTCGCCGGGAATGGCATAGCGCCGGTAGTAGGGGTGAGCGGCGATGATCTTGTCGACGACGCCGCCGGTGATCGGGACGAGCTTCGTCGGGCAGGCGGCGAGCTGGCTGCTGACCAGCGGTGACGGGTAGCCCACCACCAGGAAGTTGGCGTCGATGACCTTGTCGCAAAGCGCGCGCGTGGTCGCGTCGGGCGTGAGCTCGCTCGGACGAATCCGCATCCTGCCACGCCAGTCGAGCGCGGCCGCGATCGTATCCCACGTCGCCCGCGTCCCCGACCCCGGGCTGCCGATATTGACGCGCTTGCCGGCCAGGTCGGCGATGTCGGCGATGCCGCTATCGGATCGCACCACCAAGGTGGCGAGCTCGCGATGGAGGGAGAACACGGATCGCAGGTCGGAAAACGGCCGCCCCGCCCACATGCCCTTGCCGTTGAAGGCCATGAACTCCACGTCGGCCTGGACGATGCCGAATTCGAGCTCGCCGGAGCGCAAGCCTTCGATGTTGTACGCCGAACCCGGCGTCGCCTCGGCAGAGCAGCGCACGCCGCGCGACAGCAGCTCGCGGTTGACGACCTGACAAAGGGCGCGGGCTACGGAATAGTAGACGCCGTTGGGCTCCCCGGTGCCGATCGAGGCGAAGACCCGGTCCTGCTCTCGTAGATGCCCGGCGGGCACGTCGCTCTGCCGCGCGTCCCACCGCATCACGAGGTTGTAGGCGGTCTTGAACGGCTCAGGGGAGACGCTGACGGCTCCGCGCAATGGATGGTCCATCGCGTAGATCACGAAGATCATGGCGCCGAGGAACAAGCCGGTGATGCCGCCGAGCAGGATCTGCTGCGCCAGCCCCATGTAGAGCATCCACAGGAAGGCGATGCTGATCAGGGCGCCGACCACGACGACGTACCACAATACGCTCGGGATCGTTGCGGTGACGGCGCCCAATCGCCGCTCGCGGGCGACCGTCAGCGCGTTCAACTCGCGCAGCAGCTC
>JASHUO010000493.1 GCA_030039975.1 Alphaproteobacteria bacterium | reverse complement strand
GAAGAGGTTGCAGAGCAGGAAGACCGCCGGCACCACCAGCCATTCCGCGGCGCTCGGCGCGTGGACATGCTGCACCGCGTACCAGATCGTGCCGCCGCCGATGGCATAGATCAGCGCCACATGCGACCAGCCGTGATACCAGGGCGAGATGCGCTCGCGGTAATCCGCGCGGAACGCCGCCTGCCGCCTCCCCATCATCGCCATCGCGCCGCCTCCCCAGTCATGTATATCACTAATATATCAGTTGCTCGGCCCGGCCGCAAGGCAGGATTCGCTCAGCCGCCCGGCGCCGCGGTGGCGCGGGCGAAAGCCTCGATATAGTCGAGGAGCCGGTCGGACGCGCCCGCCGCCGTGGCGGCATCGCCGGCGGCGACGGCGCGCGCCACCTCGGCATGGAGCCGGGCGGCGAGCGGCAGATCGGCGACGGCGCGGTAATGGATGTACCAGAAGCGGCGCGACAGCCCGTGCATCAGCGTCATCGCCGCCGCGGCGAACTCGTTGCGCGCCGCATCGAGCATCAGCAGGTTGAAGTCGCGGTCGAGCCGCATGAAGCCGATATCGTCGCCGCCGCGCGCCGCCTGCTCCATCCCGGCAGCGATCTCGCCGAAGCGGCGGCGCTGCTCGGCGCCGGCGCGGCGCGCCGCGGAGCGCGCCAGCAGGCGCTCGACCTCGCGGCGCAGCTCGAGGAGGCGCAGCTCGGTGGTCAGATTCTCCTCGGCGACGAGGATGCCGCGGCGCGGCAGGATGGTGACGAGCCGCTCGCGCGCCAGACGCTGCAGCGCCTCGCGGATCGGCGTGCGGCCGATGCCGAGCATGGCAGCGAGCGAGGCTTCGGTGACGACGGCACCGGGCGCAAGCTGCAAGGTGACGATCCGCTCCTCGAGCTCGCGATAGGCGCGCTCGGTGAGGCTCTCCTGACTCTCTTCGGCGCGCGGGCGCCGGCGCGATGCGGATTTAGCCATGTTGACGCAGCGCCGCGTCGATATCGGCCGAGGTGAGGCGCCAGGCATTGTCGAGATGCGCCACGACCTCGCGCATGAAGCCCTCATACTGGCGCAGCGCCGCGGCATCGTCGCCGAGATGATCGGCGAGCAGCGCCAAAGCGAGTTGCGCCGGCCCCGCCCCTTCATAGGTCCATTCGAAGCCGGCCTTGGAGAGGAGGCGCAGATCGTGCCGCGGCGACAGCTTCTTGCCGTCGACCGTCACCACCGCGCCATCCAGGCTGCGCGCCCCTTCATAGATCTTCATCTCGTCCCCTCAGGCATCGAAGCGCACCACCGCACGCACGACCTCGCCCTGTTTCAGGGCAGCAAAGCCGTCATTGATCTCGTCGAGCGCGATGTGCCGGCTGACCAGCTCGTCGAGCTTCAGATTACCGTCGAGATAGGCGCGCGCGAGGAGCGGGAAATCGCGCTGCGGCCGTGCGCCGCCATAGCTCGAGCGGCGGATGCGCTTCTCGCCCATAAGCGAGCCCCAGCGGAAGGTGACATCCGCATCGACATTGACCTTGCCGAGCCAGACGATCTCGCCGCCCGGCCGCGCCGCCTCGACGCTCAAACGAAAGGCGGCGGCATTGCCCGCGGCCTCGAAAACGCAATCGGCGCCGCGGCCGCGGGTCAGATCGCGAATCCCGGCGAGTGCATCGCCGGAGGAGACATCGATCACATCGGTGGCGCCGAGGCGCTGGGCGAGAGCGAGCTTACGCGGGTCGCGATCGAGCGCGATGATCCGCCCGGCGCCGGCGAGCCGCGCGCCTTGTACTGCGCTCAGCCCCACCGCGCCGCAGCCGATGACGAGGGCGCTCGCGCCATAACCGATCCGCGCGACGCGCGTCGCGGCACCGAAGCCGGTCATGACGCCGCAGCCAATGAGACAGGCGCGGTCGAAAGGAATGTCCGCCGGCACGCGCACCGCGCTTTGCGCCGGCACGACGCAATATTCGGCGAAGCTGCCGAGAAACATCAGATTATGGAGCGGCACGCCGCTGACGCTCAATCGCGCCATGCCGTCGAACGGCACCGCCTTGGGACCCAGGCGAAGATAGGTCTCGCACAGGATTGGCTCGTCGCGCTCGCAGTAGAAGCAGTGGCCGCAATGCGGATTCCAGGAGAGCACGACGGCGTCACCGGGCGCCAAGCCTTGGACCTGCGGCCCCAGCGCTTCGACCGTGCCCGCCGCTTCGTGGCCGAGCACGATCGGCATGGGATAGGCGAGCTGCCCCTCGATGACTTCGAGATCGGTGTGGCAGAGGCTGGTCGCGCGGATGCGAACCAGCGCATCGCCGGGCCGGAGCGCACCCAGCTCGACCGTCTCGATCGCGAGCGGCTCGCCTGGCCGATGCAGCACCGCCGCGCGGAATCTCATGCCGCACCCCCCGCCACCGATATATCAGCCATATACCAGTGGTCAGCCTAGGGGTCGAGGCAAATACCGTCAATTCCGCTTTTGCCTTGCCCTCGGAACGTGGTATCAAACAGAGTGTTATCGATCGGTTCGCGATTACCCTTCTTCCTCTTGCAACCGCAGCATATTTCGCGCAACAGGGCGGATAAGGCTTCCCGGCCGGCGTTTACCCCTTAAGCGCGCTCGATGGTGCCGCTTCCAGTGAAAAGCTTCTGCTGTCTGATCGGAAAGCCTAACGCATGACGAATTCCACCATGACGGCGACAGCGCGCCTCGCGGCGAAGCTGCTCGCC
>JASHUO010000492.1 GCA_030039975.1 Alphaproteobacteria bacterium | reverse complement strand
TCAGCCGCCGTTTCGGCTATGTCTTCGATCGCACCAAGCCGGACCGGCAATCCGCCTGGTACAAGCCCGTCCTCGAGCCGCGGGCGATCACCGGTCCCTTCGAAGCGGCCGGCTTTGCCGTCACGCCCTTCGTGCAGGATCACGGTTTCTCCATGACGACGCTCGGCTTCCGGATCGGCGGCTTTGCTTATTCGACCGATGTGATCGAGCTCAACGACGCCGCTTTCGCCGCGCTCGACGGCATCGAGGTCTGGATCGTCGACTGCATCCGCCACCGGCCGCATGTGACGCACGCGCATCTCGAGAAGACGCTGTCCTGGATCGCGCAGGTGAAGCCGCGCCGCGCCGTGCTGACGCATATGGACGAGAGCCTCGATTACGACAGCTTGCGCCGGGAGCTGCCGGTCGGCGTCGAGCCGGGCTATGACGGCCTGGTCATCGATCTCTGACCGGCCGAGTCCCCGCGGGGCCGACAGGGCGCGCGCTTGCGACCCGCGTAATACGCAAGCATCGTCCTTCTGTCACAACTAAAACGGCAGCCACTGCGTGAGGAATCGGCGGTTTTCGGATGCGAGCGCGCTCTTTGCCGAGTGCGGCGATGTTTCGCGCGACAGGATTTTTGCCCGCCGCTATCAGAAACGCTGACTGGCGAAGGCTGCCTGAAACCCTAATGTCGTGTTTTTCCAAAAAGCTACTATCGTTGACAAGGTAAGCAATTGCCCGTTGAATTCGGGCCTTTACCAGTTTCTGTTTCGGGGGGCACCTTGGCGAAGGTCGCCGCGGGCGAGGGGGCCAGGATCGGACGCAGGCCGGCAGCAACCGCGCGGCTCGCCGCGATTTTCGGTCTTGCTCTGCTTGCCGGTTGCGGTGGCGGCGACAAAGCGATCCAGAGCCGCCTGATCGAGTTCGAGGTCGCGCAAGGCGCCAATCAGGACAGCCCGATCGCCATCGACATCGTCTATGTCTACGACTCCCAGCTCGTGCCGCAGCTGACGCAGATGACGGCGCGCGACTGGTTCGAGAAGAAGAGCCAAGTCCGCCAAGCCTTCCCGACCGGTTTCGACGTCGCCTCTTTCGAGGTCGTTCCCGGGCAGAAAGGGCCGATCGAATCGGTGCCGCCGAAATCGACGCAAGCCGTCGCCGCCTTCGTCTTCGCCAACTATGCCAGCGAGGGCACGCATCGCGCGCGCATCGACGGGCTCGAGCATTTCGTCATCGCTCTCGGCGACAAGGACTTCGTCATCCAGTCGGCCAAAGAGGCGAAGCAATGAGCGCCGCGCCGTGACCGACCTCCGCTCCATTCCCGATGCGGTGCAGTGGCATGAGGGCATGCTGCTCTCGCCGCAGCATTTCCAGCAGGCGAGCTTGCGTTCGGAGCTGCTGCTCCAGTTCCACCTGTCGCAGGCCATGCCGTTCCGCTGGGGCGTGCTCGCCTTGCAGATCGACCAGGCGCGGCTTGCCATGGGGACGTTCCGCGTCTTGTCGCTGCAGGCGATCCTGCCCGACGGCATCGCCGTGCGCTATCCGCAGGACGACGCAGCGCCGCTCGAGCTCGATTTGCTGCCTTTGGCCGAGCAGCTCCGCGACCGGCCGGGCAAGATCTACCTCGCCGTGCCGGCGCGGCGGCCGGATCTCGTCTCGGGCACCGGCGAGGCGCCGCGCTTCCGCTCGGTCGAAGGCGAGGAGGTCATCGACGAGAACACGGGCGACAATCCGATGCGCCTGCCGCGGCTGCGGCCCAATCTCGCGTTGCTCGCGGGCGATGCGCCTTCCGTCAAATACGAGGCGATGCCGATCGCCGAGGTCTCGTTCGAGAACGATACCTTGCAGCTGACGCAGCGCTACCTGCCGCCGCACCTGACCGTGCCGCTCGATGGCGCCCTTGGCCAGCTCTGCCTGAAGCTGGCGCAGAGCCTTCGGCAAAAGGCATCCTTCCTTGCCGACCGTGCCCAAGGCGCGAGCGGGGCAGGGCACCAGGCCTCGCTGCTGGAGACGCGTCACGCGATCCAATGCCTGGTCGGGGGCTTGCCGGCGTTCGAGGCGGCGCTCAACACCGGGCTCGCTCATCCCTTCGCGCTCTTCACCTTGGCCGCCGGTATCGCCGGCCAGATCGCGCCGCTCGGACCCGGCATGGTGCCGCCGATCTTCGAGCGCTACGACCATGACGACATCGCCCAATCCTTCCGCCCGCTGCTCACCTTCGTCGAGCGCGTGATCGAGACGATCAGCGAGCTGCACCGGAGCATCACCTTCGCGCTCGAGGGCAACGCCTTCCGCTTGAAGCTCGAGCCGGCTTGGCTCGATGAGGGTGAGCTGTTGCTCGGCCTGCGCGGACGCAGCGGCGCGAGCGACGGTGACGTCGCGCAATGGATGGAAGAGGCGCTGGTCGGCGACAGCGAACAGATCGCGCCGATGATCGAGGCGCGCATCCGCGGCGCCGCCCGCAGCCGCGTCATCGCCACCGAAGGGCTCGATGTCGTGCCGACGCGCGGCACGATGGTCTATCGCGTGGCCATCGACCGCAACTTCATCGCCGCCAATCGCACGCTCGAAATCTCCAATCCGCGCGACCTCGGCGGCGCGCGCCGGCCGCTCGAGATCGTGCTCTATGTCCGTGCGCCGGTCGCGGATTGACGGCAGTGAACGAGGTGACGCTGCAACCGCGATCCTTTCTCTCGCCGCAGACGGGAGAAGAGGCGGAGCATTCGTTGGTCGCGCAGTTCCGCCAGTTCTATCGCGAACTGATGCGCGTCAAATATGCGCTCCATGCCGGGCTCAAAAATCTCGCGGGCGGCGAGGCCGATGAGCGCCAGCAGGATCCGGTCGTGCTGGTGCATCAGCATCTGAAAGCCCATCTCGAGCGGCTTTATGTCGTGGCGACGCGGTCGGGCGGTGTCTACAGCCCCGAGCTCTATCGCGAGACGCAATACGTCATGGCGGCCCTGGCGGACGAGGTGCTGCTCTATATGACGGAATGGGCCGGGCGCGCGCAGTGGAAGGACAACCTCATCGAGGTGGCGCTGTTTCAGACCCGCCTTGCCGGCGAGCGCGTCTTCGACCACATGGATGCGCTGATCGCGCGCGGCACCGCCGCCAACGCCGACCTCGCCGCCGTTTATCTCGTGGCGCTGTCGCTGGGCTTCCGCGGCAAGTACCGCGCGATCCGCGACCAGACGGCGCTCCGCCAGTATCGCCGCACGCTGCGGCAGATCGTCGAGCGCCATGCGCCGCTGCGGCTCGAGAGCGATCTGCCGCTCTTTGCCGACGCCTACGCGCATACGCTCGATGAAGCGGTTCCGGCACGGTTGCCGCACCTGCGGCCCTGGCTTGTCGCCATCGCCGTGGCGCTTGCCGCCTATCTCGCGGCGCAGCACGTGGTCTGGACGCGCGGCACCAGCGACATCGAGGGGGTGCTGAACAGCCCGGCGGTGCAGCAGGAGCGACGCTGAGGCGATGCTCGACGTGGTCAATCACATCCTGCCCTACGCCCTCGCCATCGGCATCGTGCTGGCGCTGCTCGGCCTCGCGCTGCTGGTGGTGCTGTTTCTGCTGCTGCGCCGCGCCGCATCGAGCAAGGAAGCGCCGGCGCCCCCGCGCGCGAGCGCCGCCGCGCCGCCCGCCAAGCTGGTCGAGGATTCCGCCAACGCGCCGATCCCGCCCCAGGAGCTGCAGCATTCCTTCGCCGCGGCGATGCGCTACCTGCGCGACGTGACGCCGGGGTATCGCTGGCGCTATGCGATCCCGTGGTATCTCGTGCTCGGCGAGAAGGGATCGGGCAAAACGGCGATGCTCGCCGCACTCGAAGCCGGGCGGCCGGCGGGCGCGATCAAGGCAGAGCCGCCGCTGCCCGGACGGGCTCTCACCTGGCACTTCTTCGATGGCGGCGTCGTGCTCGACGTCGCCGGTCAGCTCGTGCTCGACCCCGAGCGCCAGCATGGCGATGATCGCGCCTGGCGCCAGCTGCTGCGGCAGCTCATGGAGCAGCGCCCGATCCGCCCCATCGACGGTGTCGTCGTCACGCTGCCTTGCGGCGACTTCATCGGTCCGGACCGGCTCGACGTCGATGCGCTGCTGGCCAAGGCGGATCAGATGCACCGCCATCTGCTCGATCTGCAGCAGCGCCTCGGGCTGCAGCTCCCGATCTATGTGCTGGTCACCAAATGCGACTGGATCCCGGGATTTCAGAGCTTCTGGCGGGAAGCGCCGGCACAGCGCCGCGACGAGATCTTCGGCTGGTCGAACGGACGCGACATCGATGCCGAGGTGACGCCGGCCACGCTCCATCACGCCTTCGGCACGCTGACCGAGACGCTGTTCCGGCTGCACCTCGACCTTGCCGGCAAGGAGGAGGAGCTCGCCGATCCCGAAGGCGCGCTGCTGTTCCCGACCGAGTTCGAGCGCTTGCGCGAGCCGTTGAAGCTCTATTGCGCCAGCCTTTTCCGCCAGAGCGTCTATCACGACCTCTTCTTCTTCCGCGGACTCTATTTCACCGGCGATGGCGGCCCGCCGCCGCGCAGCGGCGCACTCGTCGCCGATGCCGCGCGCGATCGGCTTCGCCCGGCGGCGGAGCCGCTGCGCCGCTGGCCGCTCTTCACCCGCGATCTCTTCGCCAAGAAGATTCTGCGCGAGCGCGGTCTTGCCACCATGGCACGGTCCGGCGCGCTGCCGCGCTCGCGGCCGGTGCGGATCGCCGCGGCGAGCCTCGCCGCCGTCATCCTCATCGGCGTGCTCGGCCTTACCTTTGCCGGGCTTCGGCTCGATCGCGAAGCGCGATCGCTCATGCAGCCGATTACCTTCATCGTGCATAGCGTGAGCCGGGAGGAGGCGAGCGGCCAGACGCAAGGCCCGATGAGCGCCAGCGATGCGACCGAGCTCCTCGGCATGTTTGCCAAGCTCGACGTCAAACGCCTGCGCTCGGTGTGGATGCCGTCCTCCTGGTTCAGCGGCATCGATGACCGCATCACGCAGCATTTCTCGCTCGGCTTCGACGCGGTGATCCTCGACGCCATGCGCCATGAGTTCGATCGCCGGACGCAAAAACTGATCGACGACGCGCTCGCCGGGCGCGGGCCGGCTTTTCCCGGCAAGGCTTATGCGCTCGTCGACAGCCCGGCGGGAAAACAGGTCGTGGCTTACGTCGACGGCTTGCGGCAGATCGAGACGAACGCGGCGATCTACAATCGGCTGGGCACCCCCGAGGGCTCGCTCTCCGATATCGAGAGGCTCACCACCTATCTGCTCGGCGTCAAGCTGCCGCATGATTTCTTCATCGACAGCGATCTCTATTCGGCGGCGCTGACGCATGTCGTCATCCGGCGCTTCGACCCCGCTGCCTTTCGCAACCGTGCCATCTTGGGGCTGAACGCGCTGCTTCAGCCCTTCGAGCAGGTGATGGCGTATGACGG
>JASHUO010000491.1 GCA_030039975.1 Alphaproteobacteria bacterium | reverse complement strand
GTGTTCGGCTTCATCATCGCGCTGATGGGCTGCTATCACGGCTACCACTCGCGCGGCGGCGCGGAGGGCGTCGGCGCCGCCACGACCTATTCCGTCGTCTCGGCCTCGATCCTGATCCTGCTGTTCGATTCGGCGCTCACCAGCGTGCTGTTCTAGGACCTGGCCATGGGCAAACCGCCGAAAATCGCTGTCAGCGGCCTGAAGAAATCCTTCGGGCGCAAAGTCGTGCTCGACGGCATCGATCTCGAGATCGGCGAGCACGAGAACCTCGTCGTGATCGGCGGCTCGGGCACCGGCAAATCGGTGCTGGTGAAATGCGTGATGGGCCTGCTCGAGGCCGATGGCGGCTCGGTCAAGATCGACGGGCGCGAAGCGATCGGCACGGGCGCGCGCGAGCGCGAGGCGCTGATGCAGAAATTCGGCATGCTGTTCCAGGGCGCGGCACTGTTCGATTCGCTGACCGTCTGGGAGAATGTCGCGTTCGGCCTGATCCAGGGCCGCGGCATCGAGCGCCGCCGCGCCAAGGAGGTCGCGCTCGAGAAGCTGGCGGCCGTCGGGCTCGGCGCCGAAGTCGGGGCGCTCAGCCCGTCGGAGCTCTCCGGCGGCATGCAGAAGCGCGTGGCCTTGGCGCGCGCCATCGCGGCGGAGCCCGAGATCATCATCTTCGACGAGCCGACGACCGGCCTCGACCCGATCATGGCCGATGTGATCAACAACCTCATCGTCCAATGCGTGCACGACCTCGGCGCCACGGCCGTGTCGATCACCCACGACATGGCGAGCGTGCGCAAGATCGCCGACCGTATCGCGATGATCTATAAAGGGCGTATCATATGGTGCGGGGCGAAGGACGAGATCGACAAGTCCGGCAACCCCTATGTCGACCAGTTCATTCACGGCCGCGCCGAAGGGCCGATCAAGATGGAGGTGCGCGCGCTGTGACCGGTCGAGGAGACTAATTTGCCACGGGCGCAGGCGCATTTCGTCTGTCAGGAATGCGGCGCCGCTCATCCGAAATGGGCGGGGCGGTGCGATGCCTGCGGCGGCTGGAACAGCCTGGTCGAGGAGACGCCGCGCGACAGCACGCCCAAGGGACTCGGCGGGGGAAAAGGACGCAAGCTCGCCTTCTCCGGGCTCGAGGGCTCAGCCGAGGCGACGCCGCGGCGCCTCTCCGGCATCGCCGAGTTCGACCGCGTCTGCGGCGGCGGGATCGTGCCCGGCTCGGCGCTGCTGGTCGGCGGCGATCCCGGCATCGGCAAATCGACCGTGCTGCTCCAGGTCATGGCCGCGCTTGCTTCCGGCAAGGGCGGTGCCCGCGCCGGCTGCGCCTATGTCTCAGGTGAGGAATCGCTCGATCAGGTGCGGCTGCGCGCGGCGCGTCTTGCCATCGCCGGATCGCCCGTCCGCCTTGCCGCCGCCACCAGCATCCGCGACATCATCGCTTCGCTCGACGCCGCCGACGCCCCCGATGTCGTCGTCATCGACTCGATTCAGACGATGTATCTCGACACGCTCGACAGCGCGCCGGGCACGGTGAGCCAGGTCCGCGCCTCGGCGCAGGAACTGATCCGCCTGGCCAAGCAGCGCGGCTTTTCGGTGATCCTGGTCGGCCATGTCACCAAGGAAGGCCTCATCGCCGGACCGCGCGTGCTCGAGCACATGGTCGACACGGTGCTCTATTTCGAGGGCGAGCGCGGCCATCAGTTCCGCATCCTGCGGGCGGTCAAGAACCGCTTCGGCCCGACCGACGAGATCGGCGTCTTCGAGATGACCGATGCCGGCCTTGCCGAGGTGCCGAACCCCTCGGCCCTCTTCCTCGCCGAGCGTCACGGCGAGACCTCGGGCGCAGCGGTCTTCGCCGGCATGGAAGGCACGCGGCCGCTGCTGGTCGAGATCCAGGCGCTGGTGGCGCCGTCGAGCCTCGGCACGCCGCGGCGCGCCGTGGTCGGCTGGGACGGCAGCCGCCTCGCCATGGTGCTCGCCGTGCTGGAAGCGCGCTGCGGCGTGCAGATCGGGCTCAACGACATCTACCTCAACGTCGCCGGCGGACTGCGCATCGCCGAGCCGGCGGCCGATCTGGCGGTGGCTGCGGCGCTGGTCTCGGCGCTGAGCCTGCAGCCGGTGCCGGCGGAAACCGTCGTGTTCGGCGAGATCGGCCTTTCCGGCGAGGTGCGGCCGGTGGGCCAGTCGGAGGCGCGGCTCAAGGAGGCGGGAAAGCTCGGCTTCACCGCGGCCTTCGCGCCGCCCTATCGCGGCCGCGGCAAGGAGCGGACACCGCCCGGCGGACTGGCGCTGCGCGAGATCCGCCATTTGCGCGACCTCGTCGAGCGGTTCGAGGACCGGCCGCGCCGAGCGCCGCGCAACCTGGCGATGCCGGGAGCTGAGCGATGAACCTGCTCGACATCGTCGTCATCGCCATCGTCCTGCTCTCCGGCCTCTTCGCTTTCGCGCGCGGCTTCGTCAAGGAGGCGCTGTCGGTGGCGGCCTGGATCGGCGCCGGCTTTGCCGCGCTGTACGGCCTGCCCTATGCGACGCCGCTGGCGGCGCGCTTCGTGCCGAACGGCGAGGTGGCCGAGGCGGCGGCGGCGCTCGTGGTGTTCCTGATCGCGCTCATCATCCTGTCGCTGCTGACATCGGCAATTGCGAGTCGCGTCAAGGACAGCTCGCTCTCCGCCATCGACCGCACGCTCGGCCTGGTTTTCGGCCTCGTCCGCGGCCTGGTCGTGGTCTGCCTCGTCTATATCGCGTTCTCCTGGGCTTTGCCGGCCAAGCAACAACAGCCGACCTGGATCGCCGAGGCCAGGACCTTGCCGCTGCTTCAGACCGGAGCCGAGCGGCTGCGCGCGCTGGTGCCATCGGTCTATCGCGCCAAGGCGCAGGCGACGGCCGACGATACGCGCCGCGCCGCCGAGCAGATGCAGGAAGCGGCCGGGGCGATGGGCGCGCTCAGCAAGCCCCACCCACCCGGGACGCCAGAGCATGGCCCGGGCTACAGCGTCGAGGATCAGCGCGATCTCAACCGGTTGATCCAGCAACAGCAGGGCTCACAATAGATGGTTGCATCCCCTGGCGGCGACCGGCGCTTCGGCGTAGAAGGGTCGCGCGGCCGCTCGACATCCCGCGGCTCCGTACCCATCTTAACGGCGGGATGCCCGAGCCCTTTCTCGAGCAAAGCAGTGCGATGCTGACCACTCACCCCCTGGACGACGACCATCTGCGCGAGGAATGCGGCGTTTTCGGCGTCTATGGGCACGTCGAATCCGCGGCCTTGGCAGCCCTCGGGCTGCACGCCTTGCAGCATCGCGGGCAGGAGGCGGCCGGCATCGTCACCTATGACGGCGAGCAGTTCCATGCGCATCGCGGCATGGGTCATGTCGGCGAGAATTTCAGCTCCAAGGAAGTGATCGGCCGGCTGAAAGGCCATTCCGCCATCGGCCATGTGCGTTATGCCACGACCGGCGAGGTGGCGATGCGCAATGTGCAGCCGCTGTTCGCCGATTTCGAGTTCGGCGGTCTCGCCATCTGCCACAACGGCAATCTCACCAATTCCTATCACCTGCGCCGCAAGCTCGTCGGCCGCGGCAGCCTCTTCCAATCGACGAGCGACACCGAGGTGATCGTCCACCTCATCGCCACCAGCCGCAAGGGCAGCGTCGAAGAGCGCATGGTCGATGCGCTGCGCCAGGTGGAAGGCGCCTATTCGCTGGTCGCGCTGAGCCAGGATGGCGTCATCGGCGTACGCGACCCGCTGGGCGTCCGGCCGCTGGTGCTGGGCCGCCTCGGCGATGCCTGGATCCTGGCGTCGGAGAGCTGCGCGCTCGACATCATCGGCGCCGAATTCGTGCGCGACGTCGAGGCCGGCGAGCTCGTCACCATCAATGCGCTCGGCGTGCGCAGCAGCAGGCCCTTCGAGCGCATGAAGCAGCGCTTCTGCGTCTTCGAGTACATCTACTTCGCCCGGCCCGACAGCGTCGTCGACGGCATCAGCGTTTATGAGGCGAGGAAGCGCATCGGCGCCGAGCTCGCGCGCGAGAGCGGCATGCCGGCCGACATCGTCATCCCGGTGCCCGATTCGGGCGTGCCGGCGGCGCTGGGCTATGCGCAGGAGAGCGGGCTCCCCTTCGAGCTCGGCATCATCCGCAACCATTATGTCGGCCGCACCTTCATCGAGCCGACCGACCAGATCCGGCATCTCGGCGTCAAGCTCAAGCACAACGCCAACCGCGTCAAGATCGAGGGCAAGCGCGTCGTCCTGGTCGACGATTCGATCGTGCGCGGCACGACCTCGACCAAGATCGTCGAGATGGTCCGCCAAGCCGGCGCGCGCGAGGTGCATATGCGCATCTCGAGCCCGCCCACCAGCCATTCCTGCTTCTACGGCATCGCCACGCCCGAGCGCGAGAAGCTGCTCGCCTCACACATGGATGTCGAAGAGATGGCGCGCTTCATCGGCGCCGACAGCCTCGCCTTCATCTCCATCGACGGGCTTTATCGCGCCATGGGCCATATGGGACGCGACCCGGCCGCGCCGCGCTTCTGCGATGCGTGCTTCACCGGCGATTATCCGATCGCGCTCACCGATCACGACGCCGGCAAGGTCTCGACGCAGCTGTCGCTGCTCGCCGAGACGGCGTGAGTAAACGCGGCAAGCGGACTTCGTTGCGGCAATGACTGGCACGGGTAAGCGCCTCGAGGGGCGGCTCGCCCTCGTCACCGGCGCTTCGCGCGGTATCGGCGCGGCGGTGGCGCGGCGCTTTGCCGCCGAGGGCGCGCATGTCATCCTGCTGGCGCGCACCGTCGGCGGCCTCGAGGAGCGCGACGACGAGATCCGCGCCCTGGGCGGCAGCGCGACCTTGGTGCCGCTCGACCTGCGCGATTTCGACAAGCTCGACCAGATGGGCGCCTCGCTCTATCAGCGATTCGGCAAGCTCGACGTGCTGGTCGGCAACGCCGGCGTGCTCGGCGCGCTGTCGCCGATGGGGCATTTCGATCCCAAGACCTGGGCACAAGTGATCGAGACCAATCTCACCGCCAATTGGCGGCTCATCCGCTCGCTCGATCCGCTGCTGCGCCGCTCGGACTCAGGACGCGCCGTCTTCACGACGTGCGCGGCAGGGCGCGAGAGCAGGCCCTATTGGGGCGCTTACGCCGCGAGCAAGGCGGCGCTCGAGACGATGGTGCGGATCTATGCCGGCGAGGTGGCCAAGACCGCGCTGCGCGTCAATCTGATCGATCCCGGGATCGTCGCCACCAAGCTCCGCCTCCAGGGCTTCCCCGCCGAGGACCGCGCGGCGCTGAAGACGCCCGACGAGGTCGTCGAGCCCTTCGTTGCGCTCGCTTCGGCCGAGTGCGCGCTGAACGGCGAACTTCTGCACATCTGACGCCGGACGCCGCGTCGCTCACATCGGCAGCTCCAGCCGTGCCGAAAGCCCGCCCTCG
>JASHUO010000490.1 GCA_030039975.1 Alphaproteobacteria bacterium | reverse complement strand
CGCGAGATCGGCGGCTTCCGCCCGCTGCCGCTGATGGAGGATGTCGACATCGTGCGCCGGATCGGCCGCGCCCGGCTGACGCCGCTGGCGGTGGATGCGGTGACCTCGGCGGCGCGTTATCACCGCGATGGCTATCTCGCGCGGCCGCTGCGCAATCTCTGTTGCCTCACACTTTATTTCCTCGGCCTGCCGCCGCGTCTTCTGCTCCGGCTCTATCGCTGATGCGCCCGCAACGCCACGTCATCGTCTTCCTCCGCGTGCCGCGCCTCGGCCGCGTCAAGTCGCGGCTCGCCACCGGCATCGGCCCGCTTGCGGCGCTCGGCTTCTATCGCGCGACGAGCCTCTCCCTGCTGCGGCTTTTGACGCGCGATCGGCGCTGGCGCTGTCACATCGCGGTGACACCCGATGGTGTGCATGACAGAAGCTGGCCCGCAGCGGCGCAGCGTCTGGGTCAAGGCGGCGGCGATCTCGGCCGGCGCATGGCGCGGGCGTTTGAGCGGTTGCCCGCGGGGCCGGCGCTACTCGTCGGCTCCGACATCCCCGCCGTCACCGCGCATCACATCTGGGCGGGCTTCCGCGCGCTCGGGCGGAGCGATGCGGTGTTCGGCCCGGCGCTCGATGGCGGGTATTGGCTCGTCGGGTTTCGCCGCCGGCCGCTGCCGCGCGGCAGCTTTGCCGGCGTGCGCTGGTCGAGCCGCCACGCCCTCGCCGATACGCTGGCGAGCCTGCCGCGCGGCATGCGCGTCTCCCTGCTGGAGACGCTCGACGATGTCGACGATGCCCAAAGCTATCGGCGGTGGCGGGAAGCGCGAGGACTCAAGACGCCTTCGAGCGATGCTCCTCGAGGCGCGGCATGAGCTCCGCCAGATTGCAGGGCCGCAGCCGGTTGTCGAGCTGGTACTTGATGATGTCCTCCCAGCCGTCGCGGCAGGCGCCGGGTGAGCCGGGAAGCGCGAAGAGATAGGTCCCGCCGGCGACGCCCGCGGTGGCGCGGCTCTGGATCGTCGAGGTGCCGATCTTCTGATAGCTGAGCCAGCGGAAGAGCTCACCGAAGCCGGCGATCTCCTTCTCATAGACGGCGTGGAAGGCTTCCGGCGTCACGTCGCGGCCGGTGACGCCGGTGCCGCCCGTCGAGATCACGACATCGATCGCGGGATCGGCGATCCAGGCCCTGAGCTGCGCGATGATCGCATCCCTCTCGTCGCGGACGATCCGTCGGTCCTTCACGCGATGACCCGCGGCGGTGATGAGCTCGACCAGCGTCGCGCCCGATTTGTCGTCGGCCTCGCTGCGCGTGTCGGAAACGGTCAGGACGGCGATGTTGACCGCGAGAAAGGGACGCTGCTCATCGATTTTCGGCATGGCGACGATCCGCCTCGCTCGTGCTGTCGAGCGCGGTATAGGTCGGCCAATGACCGGCGGCAAGCGCATCGAGGTCGGGCACGGGCTGCCCCAGGCGCTGGCGATAGATCCAGTAATTCGCCAGCACGCGCTCAGTGAAGATGCGCGTCTCGTGTGACGGCATGCTTTCGATGAAGAGCAGGGGATCGCGGCGCAGCTGCGGGGTGGTCTCCCAGTGCTGCACCGCGGCGGGTCCGCAATTGTAGGCGGCGGCGATGAGCACGAGGTTGTTGCCGATATAGTCCTGCTCGGTGAGGCTGACGATATATTCCTGCGCCAGCGCCAGGTTGAGCTCCGGCTCGGCCAGCGCGTCCCGCGCCGGATGCCGGGCGCTTTTGGCCAGGGAAACGCCGGTGCGCTTTGCCATTGCATGCGCCGTCGCCGGCATCAGCTGCATCAGCCCGACGGCGCCGGCAGTGCTTTGGACATGCGGCGAGAACTGCGATTCCTGGCGCATCACCGCGAACAGCAGCGCCCGGTCGACGGTGAAGCCGCCGAGCGGCGTCCAGTGCGGCACCGGATAGAGCGCGTGGTAGTGGTGGCGCGCGTCACCCTCGGACGCGCGCGCCGCCAATTGCAGGCTGAGGCCGGGCATATTGGCCCGTTCGGCGATGGCGACCAGCGCCCCGATCAGCGCCGCGTGCGCGTGCGGCACAAGTGGGCGCAGCTCGGCCTCCGCGCGGCTCGTTTCGCCGATCTGCACCAGGGCCAGCGCGCGGCGGCCGGCGGGCATCGCGTCGAGCATGTCGGCATCGGCCTGGGTGAAGGGCGCATTCTCGAAATCGACATCGGTGTCGACACCGAGCGTCCGCTCCGCGAGCAGGCCGTAGAAGGTGCGCGGATACTCGGCCGCCATACGGAGCCAGTAATTGAACAGCTCGGGATGGCGGCTCCTGAGCTCGACGCGCGCCGCCCAATAGGCCGCCGCCGACACCGTCCACGAGGATTGACCCGGCGCGCGTGCTACCGCCTGGAAATGCGTGCCGGCTTCGGCGTATCGGCCGAGCCGCCACGCCGCGAGCCCGGCTTGCCAATGCGCCGCAGCGGCATCGGCGGGGGTGTCGCTCGCCGCGCTCAGCATCTGCGCCTCTTGCACCTTACCCTCGGCGGAATATCCCTCCGAGATGAGCGTGCGCAGCTCATCGCGCTCTGCCGTGGTCAGGAGATGGTTGGCCTCGGCGCGCGCGAGGATCAGCTCGGCGCGGCGCGGCTCGCGCGCTGCGAACCTCCTGATCTCGGCACGGAGTTGGCGCGCCTCGCGGTGCTCCGCTGCGGAAATTTGGCCCGGTGCAGCGCCGTCGCTGTCATCGCCGAAGCCTTGCGGCGGCAAGGTTGCAGCGGCGGGGTGCGCCGGGGCGGGGGCGCCCCGCGGATGCCGGGCGAGCGCCAAGGCGTGGATCTCCCTCGCCTCGGGTTCATCGGCGTGTTGCGCAAGCCAGTCAGCGAGCTCGGCATAGCTGGCGCGATAACGCTTCGAGAGATAGCGCTGCGCTTCGACCGCGCCGAGCAACAGCGGATTGTCGAGGTTGTGGATCGTGCGATCGGCCTCGGCCCAGCGCTCCTGCTGCTGGAACGCGAAGATGAGGCGGTAGCGCTCGGCGTCCTCAACGCTCAGCGGTGCCGGCAACTCGGCTTCGCGCAGGTTTTCATCGCCGGGAGTGAGGGCCGAGGTCTGGACAGACTCCGCCCTTGCGCTGCTGCTGGGGAGCGTCGCCAGAGAACCGGGCAGAGCTGCTAGGGCGACAAGAAGTCCCACCCACGCCCCAGAGTTGCCCGGCCGGAGATGGTGTCTCCTGCCCTGCATCTCAACGGCAATAGACTACTGCCGCATCTATTGGCAAGCGAAAACGCTGACCAAATTTGAGGCAAATTCTGGCATCTCGCCGAGATGCTTACGGATTCCCGTAGCTTACTGTGCGTCTTTCAATTTTGACTGGAGCGCCAGCAGGTCGCGCCAAGCTTCATTTTTTCGGCTCGGGCTGCGCAGCAGAAAGGAGGGATGATAGGTCGCGAGCGCCGGCACCGGGCTGTCGAGCCCTTCCACCTCCAGCGGAAACCAGCGCCCGCGCAACCGCATGATGCCCTCGGCGCGGCCAAGCAGGGCGGCGGTTGCGGTGCCGCCGCACATCATCACCGCTTTGGGGCGAAGCAGCGCCATGTGCCGCCAGACAAAGGGCAAGCAGGCAGCGATCTCGTCATTGGTCGGCTTGCGGTTGCCGGGCGGGCGCCAGAACAGGATGTTGGTGATGTAGGCGTTCTGCTGCCGGTCATAGCCGATCGCCGCGAGCATCCGATCGAGGAGCTGGCCGCTACGACCGACGAAAGGCCGGCCGAGCCGGTCCTCGTCGGCGCCGGGCGCCTCGCCGATCACCATGAGCACGGCGCCGGCAGCGCCGTCGGCGAAGACGGTATTGGTGGCGGTGCGTTTCAACGCGCAGCCGTCGAAACCCCGCACGGCGCTTTCGAGCTCCGCGAGACTCGTTGCCGTCGCCGCCAGCCGCCGCGCGCTCGCCGCTCCGGGCACGACCGCGATCGGTGCAGCAATGGCGGGTGAAGGAGGTGGCGGACTCACCGCCGGAGGCGGCGGCCGCGGCGCAGCGCGCGCTGGCGCCAGTCGATCGATGGGCTGCTCGCCGATCGCCTCGTCGGCGCCCATCGCGACATACCAGCGCAGCAGCTCTTTCGTTGCCTCGATAGGGTCCATGGTCGGAGTTCGGAAGTCGATCGACACCGTGCACAGTTCGCGGCGCCCCAGCTCGCCCTCCCGCTTCGCGGGTCCCTCCCTCTCTGCCCCTCAGGGGCGGAGAGCATTGAGGTGAGGTGGGGCGAGTC
>JASHUO010000489.1 GCA_030039975.1 Alphaproteobacteria bacterium | reverse complement strand
CGCGAAGCGGTCGGCCATCGGCCGACGGATACGGAATCGGTTCGCCGCGTTGCCCTCGGCAATGACGAGCGGCTGCCGCCGAACATCAAGGCGGGACTATGAGGACACTTTAGAGAAAAAAGTAAGTCGGGTCGCAACGTCGACCGCGACGAACGGCAGGGAGGAGACAATGAGGAAGGCCGTCAGCCGTCGACAGGTCTTGCAGGGGGCAACAGCTGCCGGAGTTGCGGCGGCATCAGCGCCGCTACCGTTGCGAACCGCTTTTGCGGTGCCCGAGACCGTCAAGATCGGCCTCGTCGGGCCCAAAACCGGCGCGCTGGCGCTGTTTTATGAGGAGATGTCCTGGGCGATCGAACACGCCAAAGAATCCACCGGCCATGCGATTACGATCAATGGCACCAAGCACCCGCTCGAAATCGTCGTCAAGGACAGCCAGTCGAATCCGAACCGTGCCTCCGAGGTGGCCCAGGAGCTGATCCTCAACGACAAAGTGCACATCGTCACTGCCTTCGCCACGCCCGAGACCGTCAACCCCGTCTCGGACCAGTGCGAGGTCAACGGCATGCCGTGCGTCACCAACGACGATCCGCTCGAATCCTATTTCTTCGGACGCAAGGGCGATCCTAAGAAGCCCTTCGAATGGACCTACAATTTCTTCTTCAGCGGAGCAGAAGCGACGCAAGGCATCCTGGGGGCGTGGGTGCGCGTCAATACCAATCGCACTCTCGGCGTGCTGTGGGCCAATGACGATGACGGCCGGACTTTCGCCAAGGTGATGCCGCCGGTGTTCAAGCAGGCGGGCCTCAACCTGATCGATCCGGGCCGCTTCGACCTGCCGTCGAGCGACTACACGCCGGAGATCACGACGTTCAAGGCGGCCAATGTCGAGATCGCCTTCAGCGTCATTCCCGGACCGGACTTCACCATCTTCTTTAATCAATGCGCCCAACAGAACTTCAAGCCGAAGATCGTCACCGCCGGCAAGGTTGGCGAGTTCCCGCAGGGAATGTATCCCTATGGCAACCGTGCGATCAACATCGTCACCGAGGTCTGGTGGTCGCGGTACCATCCGTTCTCTTCGAGCCTGACGGGGCAGAACTCGCGCGAGCTAGCCGAGGCTTATGAGAAGGACGCCAACCAGCAGGCGTCGATGGGCTTGGGCTTCCGCCATTCGCTGCTCGAGGTGCCGATCGCGGCCTTGAAGAAGACGCAGAAGCTCGACGACCCGGCTTCGATCCGCGATGCCGTCCGCGACAATGCCTTCAATACGATCGTCGGGCCAGTCGACTTCAAGAAGGGGCCATTCCCCAATACCAGCCTCACCCCGATCGTCGCCGGACAATGGCGCAAGGGCACGAAGTGGCCGCTGGAGCTGGTAATCGTCGACAACAAGCTGGCGCCGGAAGTTCCGGTCGGCGGTCAGCCGGAGGCGATGCCGTACGGCTGATCCTTTCCGATCGGGAGGGTGCGGCAGGATGAAGGCGATGCTGGAGCTCGCGGCGGTGTCCCGCAGGTTCGGCGGACTGACCGTGATCGATCGGGTTGATTTCTCGATCGGCGAAGGCGAGATCGTCGGTATTCTCGGGCCGAACGGCGCCGGCAAGACGACGCTCTTCAACATGATCGCCGGGGTCCTGTCGCCAAGTTCCGGCCGCATTCTCTTCGGTGAGCGCGACATCACTGGGATCCGGGCGTGGGACCGTTGCCGTCTCGGTATTGGCCGCACCTATCAGGTGCCGCGGCCCTTCACCCACATGACCGTGTTCGAGAATGTGCTCGTCGCGGCGACGCATGGCGCGAAGCTGTCGCTGCCGCGCGCACGCGTCGAAGCCGAGGCGGTGCTGGAGCGCGTCGGCCTCGCCGATCGCGCCATGATCCCGGCGGGACGCCTTGGCCTGCTCGACATGAAGCAGCTCGAATTGGCGAAGGCAATGGCCATGCGGCCGCGGCTGCTGCTGCTCGACGAGATCGCCGGCGGCCTCACCGAGGCGGAGTGCGAGGTATTGCTCGGCATGATCGGCGAGGTGCATGAGAGCGGCGTGACCATCGTCTGGATCGAGCACGTGATCCAGGCGCTTAGACGTCTCGTTACGCGGCTCGCCGTGCTCGCCGGCGGCAGTTTCATCGCGGCCGGCAAGCCATACGAGGTGCTGGCCGACGCACGCGTCAAGGCGGCTTATCTGGGGACATGAGGTGATCACGGCGACGACACCGAAGCCGCTCCTCACCCTCAGCGGCGTCTGCGTATTTTACGGCAACTTTCGCGCCATCGACCAAATTGACATCGCCGTGGGCGCCGGCGAAATCGTTTCGATCATCGGCGCCAACGGGGCGGGCAAGACGACGCTCCTCAAGGCAATCATCGGCCAGGCCGATCGCGTCGAGGGGCGGATCTGCTTTGCCGGTGCCGAAATCCTCGGCAGCACCACCGCGGCGATCGTTCGGTCGGGCATCATGCTGGTGCCGGAGGGCCGTCGCCTGTTCCCATCGCTCACCGTTGAGGAGAACCTGCAGCTTGGCTGGGAGGTCGGGCGGCGCGGCCAGATCGGGTTCGATGACGTCTTCCGGCTCTTCCCGGTCCTGCGGGAACAGCGCCGGCAGCGCGCGGGATGGCTCTCGGGGGGCCAGCAGCAGATGGTGGCACTCGGCCGCGCGCTGCTCGCCAACCCGCGCCTGCTGCTGTGCGACGAAATCAGCCTCGGCCTTGCGCCGCAGGTCGTGGCGGAGCTCTATGCTCTCATTCCCGCCATCAAGGCGCGCGGCATCGGCATCCTGATCGTCGAGCAGGACCTCGAGAGATCCCTCTCGGTCGCGGATCGCTTCTATTGCCTTCTCGAGGGGCGCGTGTCGCTTGCTGGCCGCCCGGCCGAGGTGACCCACGAGACGGTCATCCGCCACTATTTCGGCCTGTGAGGCAGCATGCTGGTGCCCTGGATCAATCAGCTGCTGCAAGGCATCCTGCTCGGTGGGCTCTATACCATGTTCGCCACTGGCCTGTCGCTGTCGGCGGGCGTGATGCGCTTCGTCAACATCGCGCATGGCGACTTCATCGTCCTTGCGTGCTTTGCCTTGCTGGTCCTAACCACGGCGCTCGGCCTCAATCCGGTGGTGGCGACGCTGATCGTGCTTCCCTTCGCCTTTTTGTTCGGCTTCGGACTGCAGCGCTTCCTGCTCCAGCGGGTGGTAGGCCAGAACGTGTTGCTGGTGATCCTGGTGACCTTCGGCCTCTCCATCATCATCGAGAACGGGCTCCTGGAAGGGTTCGGCGCTGACACCCGCAAGGTGTCGGGCGGCTGGCTGGAAACGGCGACGGTGGCGCTCGGGCAGGGGATCAATGTCGGCCTCTTCCAGGTGTTCACCTTCATTGCCGCTGTGGCACTCGTCGCCGTCCTTGACCTCCTGCTCTACCGCACCGGCATCGGCGCCAAGATCCGCGCGGTCTCTGACGACGTCGCGGCCGCCGATCTGATCGGCCTCTCCTCGGGCCGCATTTATGCGGTCGCCATGGGCATCTCCTTCGTTACCGTCGGGATCGCTGCCGGTTTCATGTCGATCTGGACCAATTTCGATCCGGCCTCCGGCCCCACTCGGCTCCTGATCGCATTCGAGGTCGTGGTGCTGGGCGGGCTCGGCAGCCTCTGGGGGTCGCTCGCCGGCGGCATCGTGCTCGGTATTGCGCAGTCGATCGGCGGGCAGTGGGACATTACCTGGCAGATGCTCGCCGGCCATATCATTTTTCTCCTCGTCCTGGCGGTCCGGCCGCAGGGCCTGTTTCCCCGGTATTGACCCATGCGCTCTGCCTCCCGGTTGAGCTTGAACCTGGCCCGCCTAGTGTGCGCCGCCGCCGTCGCGGCCGCAGCTGCGGCGCCGCTCCTGCTGAGCCAGAATGATGTCGTGCTGTTGACCGAGTTCATGTCGATGCTCGTTCTGGCGATCATGTGGAACCTGCTCGCCGGCTATGCCGATATCGTCACCGTCGGCCAGCACGCCTTCGTCGGCGTTGGAGCCTATGCGTTCTTCGGCTTCACCGCGCTCGCGGGGCTCGATCCCTACCTTTCGATCCCGCTCGCCGGGGTCGCTGCGCTGGCGATCGCGGTGCCCGCGATGGCCCTGGTGTTCCGCCTGCGCACGGCCTACCTCGCGATCGGCACCTGGGTGGTCGCCGAGGTGCTGATGCTCATCGCCGGCAAGCTCGACGCGTTCGGTGGCGGCTCCGGCACGAGCCTGCCGATCTCGATCGTGCTGTCGTTCGGCCGGACGCGCGGGGACCGGCTAGCGGTGATTTATTGGCTCGCCTTCGCGCTCGCGGCGACGGCGATGCTGGCGACATACGTGCTGCTGCGTTCGCGTATCGGCGTCGGCCTAACGGCGATGCGCGACAATGAAGAGGGCGCTGCTGCGGTCGGCGTCAACATCACCTACGCCCGCATCCTATGCTTTCTTGGCACCGCGCCGTTCCTCGGGATGGCGGGCGCCATTATCACGCTGCAGAAGCTGCGCATTGCGCCGCCGGCCTCTTTCAGCATTACCGATTGGACGGTATTCGTCATCTTCAACGTCGTGATCGGCGGCATCGGCAGCTTCGAGGGGCCTATCATCGGCACGATCGTCTATTTCGTGCTGCGCCAATACCTTTCCGGCCTCGGCCCCGTGCACCTCATTCTGCTGGGGAGCTTTTCCATCATCACCATCCTGGTCGAGCGCCGCGGCCTCTGGGGCCTAGTGCGACGGATGCTGGATGACGATTTGCTCCCGATCGCCCACAAGCCCTCGCCGGCGTTTCGTGCTAGTGCCCTGCTATTGCGGGCCGCGAGGCGTTAGATTTTGACTGATCCAAGAGACGCGTCGCTGGAGGCTGATGCCGCGGCGCTCGCGGGCCTCCCTGCCGCCAGAACCGTTCCGCTCGAGCCCGACAGGACCGAAGCGCTGTCGCTGGCATTTCGGGTCGCTTTGGAAGAGGTCGTGGACACGCCCGCCCACTACGAACCTGATCAAGGGATCGGAGCGACGGTCCTGTTGTGCTACGGCATGCTCGTATTCGTGGCGGGACCAGCTGGGGGCGCCAGTGGCGTCCGGTTTTCACGCGGTTGGGCCTACTGGGCGCGACTTCCGCAATTGGCACCACCCGGAAGAAGCTGACCGCAGGCGTCAGGTCCGCTTTCCTGCGCTCCCGGACTCCGAATGCCAAGCAGGCTATTCCGCGGACGAAGCGCTCGGCTTCGCAAGGATCAAGCTCAAAACTGGGCATGGCGGGATTCAGCGATAAACATGGTCAAGAGGAAAGCCCCGCCCCGCCAGCATTTCGGGGAAGAACTCCAGCGGGACGGGGCCGGCACCGGACGTGCCCATGGAGGGCGCCTGGGTATGTTAGGGGCGAGCCGTTAAGGGGCGACAATCTTCTTATCGATGACAAAATGACGGAGGCCGCCGACGACTGCGATGCGAGGGTCGTCGAGTTGGAGGGGCTGCTGGCAGAGCAGGCGCGATCGGAGCACGGAGGATAGCGCTGCCGTCGATGCTGAGCGCCTAGGCGCTGTTTACGACAAGGCACATCCGCGCGCCAACCTAACGCGACGACGAAGCGCTAGGCGGGGACCACTTCGTCCTCGATGACGTGCAGTGCCGCGGTGGAGGGGTCCAGCGTGGCGCCGGACCAGAGCCCGGGCAGGGCGCCGCGGCCAAATTCGAAGGTGAGTGCGCCGAGAATGATGCTCACCGAAGATCCGTCTTCCGACAGGGGCATGTAGAGACGGTTCGCCATCATGTCGACATCTCGCGTAGTGCTGTAGCGGTTTCGAAGGAAAACCGGCTTCTGTCGGCTGCACACCGTGGCGAAGACTCGCTGAGCGTAGGCAAGCCGTTCTCCTGCGAAGAGTTCGTTCAGATACTTCCCCGTATATTCTCGGCCGAACGCCGTCACCAGGCTGGTTCCGGCCAGGCGATAGCGATAGCGGGCGCCCCCGTCGACGACGTCGATGAGCTGCAGATGTGGCAGCAATGGACCAATTTCGGTCGGATCGATGTCGCGGCGAGCGGGCATCGGCCGCGCGCGCCGCTTCGCGCGCCAATAGGCGAGCGCCTGAGCTAGTACGGGATCTCTACCGTAATCCAAGTCCAAGACATACCTCGGCAGATTAACCTTGAGATTATAGGGTCCAGGTA
>JASHUO010000488.1 GCA_030039975.1 Alphaproteobacteria bacterium | reverse complement strand
GCGTTGTTGATGAGGATGTCGATGCCACCGAAGCGCTCGACCGCGGCCTCCACGGCGCGCAGCACCTGATCCTCCTCGCGGATGTCGGTCTGCACTGGCAAGGCTTTGCCGCCGGCGGCTTCGATCGCCTCGGCCGCAGTGTAGATCGTGCCGGGGAGCTTCGGATGCGGCTCGGTGGTCTTGGCGGCGATGACGACATTGGCGCCGTCCTCAGCCGCGCGCAGCGCGATCGCGAGGCCAATGCCGCGCGACCCGCCGGAGATGAACAGCGTCTTGCCTTTGAGATCGGGCATGAATTCCCTCGCTCGGGGCGCCGCCCCGGTCATGTCGCGGGGGCGCGCGCCGCGCCCCGCCTCAGAACGCCTCCGCCTCGAGCTCCATCAGCGGCTTCGCGCCGGCAGCGATGTTGGCGAAGAGGGCATTGGTCTCCGGCAGCAGGCGCGCGATGTAGAAGCGGGCGGTGGCGAGTTTCGCCTTGTAGAAGAGCGCTTCCTCGCCGGCCCGCTTGGCCAGCGCCACCTCGGCGATGCGCGCCCAGAGATAGCCCATGGCGACGAGACCGAAGGCGCGGAGATATTCGCTCGCCGCCGCGCCCGCCTCGTCGGGATCCGCCATGCCCTTCTGCGCCACCAGCGCGGTCACCTGCTGCAGGCGGCCGAACGCCTTCATCACCGGCGCCACGAATTCCTGCAGCTCCGGCCGGCTCGCCTTCTCTTTGAGCCAGGCATCGACGGGATGGAAAAAGCGTCGCAGCAGCCGGCCATTGTGCATCGGCATCTTGCGGCCGACGAGATCGAGCGCCTGGATGCCGTTGGCGCCTTCGTAGAGCATGGTGATGCGGGCATCGCGCACCAGCTGCTCCATGCCCCATTCGCGGATATAGCCATGGCCGCCGAAGACCTGGACGCCGAGATTGGCGACGGCGAAGGCGTTGTCGGTAAGCATCGCCTTGACGATCGGCGTCATCAGGCCGATGAAATCCTCCGCCTCCTCGCGCATATCGGGATCGGGATGGCGATCGGCCTTGTCGAGCGCCAGCGACACCCAGCCCGCGAGCGCCCGCGCCCCTTCGGTATAGGCCTTCATCGTGAGCAGCATCCGCCGCACATCGGGGTGGACGATGATGGGATCGGCAGGTTTGTCGGGGAATTTCTCGCCCTTGAGCGCGCGGCCCTGAAGGCGATCTTGCGCGTATTGCCGCGCGGTCTGATAAGCCGTCTCGCCGAGCGCCAGGCCCTGCAGGCCGACGCCGAGCCGCGCCCCGTTCATCATCGTGAACATCGCGCGCATGCCTTTATGCGCCTCGCCGATGAGATAACCTTCGGCTTCCTCGAAATTGATGACGCAGGTGGCCGAGGCCTTGATGCCCATCTTGTGCTCGATCGAGCCGCAGCGGACGCCATTGCGGGCGCCGACGCTGCCATCCGCCTTGACCAGGAATTTCGGCACGATGAAAAGGCTGATGCCGCGAATGCCGGGCGGCCCGCCGACGATGCGCGCCAGCACGAGATGGATGATGTTGTCGGTCAAATCATGCTCGCCGGCGGAAATGAAGATCTTGGTGCCGGTGATCTTGTAGACGCCATCTGTGCCGGCGGGCTCGGCACGGGTGCGGATCTGGCCGAGATCGGTGCCGCATTGCGGCTCGGTGAGGCACATCGTGCCGCTCCAGCTGCCATCGACGAGGTGCGGCAGGAAGGTTGCCTTCTGCGCCGCCGAACCATGGCGGTGGATGGCGCTGTAAGCGCCGTTGGAGAGGCCGGGATACATGCCGAAAGACATATTCGCCGAGGACACCATCTCCTCGACGAAGAACTGCAGCGTGTGCGGCAGCCCTTGCCCGCCATAGTCGGGATCACAGGCGAGCGCCGTCCAGCCGCCCTGGCGGAAGAGGTCGTAGGCCTGCTTGAAGCCCTTGGGCGTACGCACCACGCCGTTCTCGAAGGTGCAGCCTTCCTCGTCGCCGCTGCGGTTGAGCGGGAACAGCACCTCCTCGGCGATCTTGGCGCCTTCCTCGAGCACCGCCTCGAACACATCGGGCGTTGCATCCTCATAGCCGGGCAGAAGCGCCAGCTCGCCGACGTCGAACAGCTCGCGCAGGACGAAGCGGTAGTCGCGCAAGGGGGCTTTGTAGATGGTCATTGGAGCGTCCTCCGAGCGGTCCGGGGCGCCTCACCCCCCACCCCTCCCTCCCCCTCAAGGGGGGAGGGGAAAGAAGAATTGTGCAGGCGACAGAAATCCCCTCCCCCCTTGAGGGGGAGGGTTAGGGAGGGGGGTGAGGCGCGCAACCTAGTTCCTCAGCGGCTTGCCGGTTTCGAGCATGTGCTCGATACGGGCGAGGGTTCGCGGCTCGTGCAGCAGCGCGAGGAAGGCGCGGCGCTCCAGCGCCAGCAGCTGATCCTCGCTGGTCTCCTCGGTGATGTCCGCATCGCCGCCGCTCAGCACCTCGGCGAGCTTCTCCGCCACCACCGCGTCGTAGGCCGTGGCTTTGCCCTGGCGCACGAGATCGTCGACGCCGAGCTTCAGCGCCGCGGCGCCGGTCGGGCCCGGCAGGTTGAGCGGCACCGGCTTGGGCGGCTGGTAGGTGCGCGCGAGCTCGAGCGCCTTGGCCTTGGCATCGGCGAGGAGACGGTCGCGGTTCATGGTGATGCCGTCGCTCGCGCGCAGCATCAGCGTGTCGCGCGCTTCCGCGGCCGAGTGCGATACCTTGGCGAGAGCGATGGTCTCGAAGGCCTGCATCAGCGGCGGCATCGGGCCGCCGGGGCGCTTCGGATTGGTCGCATGGCGCGTCACCATCTCCTTGCAGCCGCCCCAGCCCGGCACGACGCCGACGCCGGTCTCGACCAGGCCGATATAGCTCTCCGCATGCGCCTGCACCGCGGCGGAATGCAGCAGGATCTCGCAGCCGCCGCCAAGCGCCAT
>JASHUO010000487.1 GCA_030039975.1 Alphaproteobacteria bacterium | reverse complement strand
GGATATGCCGCAATCGATCATCAGCCAGCGCCCGCCATAGCCGTAGAGCGACAGGTTCATGCCGATCTCGCCGACGCCGCCCAGCGCCAGGAAGGTGAGCTCGTCGGGCTGGTTGGGGTTTTGCGGCGAAATGCCGTTCATGTCCTTTGATTCCGGTTTCGTTCGTAGATGAGACGCAGGCCCCACAGCGTCAAGTTGGGATCGGTATGCTCGATCACGGCGGTAGCGCCGTTGAAGAGGGGTGCCAGCCCGCCAGTCGCCACCACCGCCATCGGCGCGCCGAATTCCTGCTTGATGCGGGTGACCAGCCCCTCGACGAGGCCGATATAGCCCCAGAACAGGCCCGACTGCATGCAAGCGACCGTATGCTTGCCGATGACACGGTCGGTGCGCTGGATGGTGACGCTGGGCAGCTTGGCTGCCGCCATGTGCAGCGCAGTGAGCGAGAGGTTGATCCCCGGCGCAATCACGCCGCCGCAGTAATTGCCGTCCTTGTCGACGACGTCGAAGGTCGTGGCCGTGCCGAAATCGACGACGACGAGCGGACCCTTGAAGCGGTCATGCGCCGCCACGGTGTTCACCAGCCGGTCGGCGCCGACCTCTTCCGGGCGGTCGACCAGCGCCTTGGCGCCGAGCACGACGCCGGGCTCGCCCACCAGCAGCGGCTCGCTGTTGCAGTAGCGCCGGCAGAGGGTCAGCAGATTGAAGTTCGCCTCCGGCACGACGCTGGCGACGATGACGCCGTCGAGATCCCGGCGCGCCAGACCCTCGAGCCCCAGCAGATGGTCGAGCCAGACGACGTATTCATCGGCGGTGCGGCGCGCATCGGTGGCGGCGCGCCAGGCGCCCTTCAGCGCCTCGCCGTCCCACACCGAGAACACGGTGTTGGTGTTGTTGGCATTGATGGCGAGCAGCATGACGCCCTCCCCTCCTCTCAGCGCGCCGCCGGGAACACGTCGCCGGCGGTGATGCGGCGCCGCACGGGTCCGCTCTCGAGCAGCAAGGCGCCCTCCTCGTCGAGACCGGCGAAGCGGCCTTCGCTTTCGCTGTCGCCGAGCCGCACGCGGATCGGCTGTCCGAGCCCTTGGGCGCGGGCGAGCCAAGCCTGGCGCAGCGGTGCGAAACCCTCGCCGAGCCAGCGCTCATACCAGAAGAGGAAGCGGCCGGCGACCCTGGCCAGCATGGTTTCGGGCGAGACCGGCGCCGCACCGGCGGCCGTCAGCGAGGTCGCAGGCGTCTCGGGGCCGGGGGGAAAGGAGACGAGATTGACCCCGATGCCGACGATGAGCCAATCGAGCGTCCCGGACGCCGCAGCCTGGGATTCGAGCAGGATGCCGCAGGTCTTGCGCCCATCGATCAGCACGTCGTTCGGCCATTTGTAAGCGAGATCGGCCGCCGGCGGCAGCAGCGGCGCCGCCGCCTCGCCGACGGCAAGCGCGGCGGCAAAGCCGAGCTGCGCCGCGCGGCCGGGCGCGCGCTCCGGACGCAGCAGCATCGACATATAGAGATTGCCGGGCGGCGACACGAAGCTGCGACCGCGCCGGCCGCGCCCGCCGGTCTGCGCCCCGGCCCAGATGAGCGTGCCTTCGTTCGCCCCCCGGACCGCGCGGCGTTTCAGTTCCTCGTTGGTGCTGTCGATCTCCTCGAAGCGTTCGAGGCGGAAGAAGGCGGGAAGACGGCTTCCGTCGCTCATCCCGGAAAGAGCGTGGCACTCGCCATCTCGGCAGTACCAATGAGCGGCGCGGGAAAGACGACGAAGAGCAGGATCACCGCGGTGGAGATCAGCAGCACCGCTTGCATCTCGCGGCCGATGCCGAGGTCGAAAGCCGGCGCCGGCTCGTCGAAATACATGACCTTGACGATGCGGAGATAGTAATAGGCGCCAACCACGCTGGTCACCACGCCGATCACCGCGAGCCAGAAGAGCCGCGCATCGATCGCCGCCATGAAGATGTAGAACTTGGAGAAGAACCCGGCGAGCGGCGGCACACCGGCCAGCGAGAACATGAACACGAAGAGCGCCGCCGCCAGCATTGGCCGCGTCCGCGCCAGCCCGGCAAGATCCTGGATGTTCTCGACCAGCTTTCCGTCGCGCCGCATGGACAGGATGACGGTAAAGGCGCCGATGTTCATGAAGAGGTAGATCGCCATGTAGACGAGGATGCCGCGCACCCCGGCGGGCGTGCCGGCGGCGAGTCCGATCAGGGCATAGCCGACATGGCCGATCGAGCTGTAGGCCATCAGGCGCTTGATGTTGCGCTGATTGATGGCGGCGAAGGAGCCGAGGAGCATCGAGGCGACAGCGATCGCCATGATGATCTGCTGCCATTGGTCGATGAGCGAGCCGAAGGCATAGACCATGACGCGGACGAAAAGGGCCAACGCCGCGATCTTGGGGGCGGTCGAGAAAAAGGCGGTGACCGGTGTCGGCGCCCCTTCGTAGACGTCGGGCGTCCACATATGGAAGGGCACGGCCGAAACCTTGAAGGCGAGCCCGACCACGAGGAAGACGATGCCGACGACGAGCCCGGTGGAGATGGTCGAGACGTCCAGGCTGTGCGCCAAGGTGTCGAAATTGGTGGTGCCGGCGAAACCATAGACCAGCGAGGCACCGTAGAGCAGCATGCCGGAAGAGAGCGCGCCGAGGACGAAGTATTTGAGCCCCGCCTCGCTCGACCGCGTCTGGTCGCGCTGGAAGCTGGCGACGACGTAGAGCGGCAGGTTCTGCAGCTCGAGGCCGATATAGAGCGAGATGAGATCGTTGGCGGTGATCATCATCAGCATGCCGGTCGTCGCGAGCAGCACCAGCACCGGGAATTCGAACCGCGCTACCCCTTCGCGCTCGTTGAAGCGCATCGCCATGACGATCGAGAAAGCGGCGCCGAGCAGCACCAGCACGCTCATGAAGACGCCGAAGCCGTCGGTTACGAGCATGCCGTAAAGGCTCACCTGCCGCTCGCTGCCGAAGCCGGTGATCAGCGCCAGGGTGGCGATCAGCACGACGACGGCGAGCCAGGCGATCTCGCGCGCGACGTAATGGCCGTGCTGGAACACGCCGAGGATCAGCAGCGCCATCGCGCTCCCCGCGAGGAACATCAGGGGAAGCGCCGGCAGGAAATTGGGCAGCGTTTGCATCGCCTAGCGCTCCGCGAGCTTCGCCGCCGCGTTCTCACGGAGCGAAAGCTGAATGTGCTCCACGAGCTTGGCGAGGGACGGTTGCATGGGCTTCAGGAAGGAACTCGGATAGATCCCCATCCACAGGACAAGGGCGATCATCGGCGCGAAAATCGCGACCTCGCGCCAAGAGAGATCGAGCATGGCGCGCACATCGGCGCGGGTGATGACGCCAAAGATGATCCGGCGGTAGAGGTAGAGCATATAGGCGGCGCTCAGGATCGTGCCGGTGGTGGCGAAGAACGCCACCCACGTATTGATCTCGAAGGTGCCGAGCAGCGAGAGGAACTCGCCGATGAAGCCGCTGGTGCCGGGCAAGCCGATCGACGCCAGCATGAATAGCATGAACACGGTAGCGTATTTCGGCATGTTGTCGGCGAGCCCGCAAAAGCGCGCGATCTCGTGCGTGTGCAGCCGGTCGTAGACCACGCCGACGCAGAGGAAGAGCGCGGCCGAGACAATGCCGTGGCTCAGCATCTGGAACATCGCGCCCTGCAGCGCCTCGTCGGTCATGGCGAAGGTGCCCATGGTGACGATGCCCATATGCGCCACGGAGGAATAGGCAATGAGCTTCTTCATGTCCTCCT
>JASHUO010000486.1 GCA_030039975.1 Alphaproteobacteria bacterium | reverse complement strand
GACCGCGAAATCATCGAGATCGTCAGGGGTCGCCATCAGCACGGCGTGCGTCGCCCCGTCATAGCTGAACGCAACCGGCACTTCCTCGGCAAGGGTCCGCTCGCCCATGAGCGCCGCCGCGCCGTTGCGCCAGGACTGCCGCGCCACGCTCTGAACGGGCGACGGCGCCATCGGGGGTGCCTTTCCCGTCATCATCGGTCAGACGCTGGGCTGGAGCGCTTGACGGCGGACCAGGACCGGTATCGATTTCGCCGCCGGCGTGCCGCTCTTCACATCGTGAAACGCGAGGGGCAGCAACGGGTTGGTCTCCGGATAATAGGCGCCGACCGATCCTGGCGCGATCGCATGAGGCTTGGCCCAGAAGCCGCCGACGATCCGCCCTTTGCCATCCGCCAAGGACTCGATTTCCACGTGATCGCCTTCGGCGATACCGCGCGCTTCCATGTCGGCCGCGTTCATGAACACGACCATGCGGCCGCCGAAGACGCCGCGATACCGGTCATCGAGCGAATAGATCGTGGTGTTGTACTGGTCGTGGCTGCGCAGGGTCGCAAGGCGCAGCATGCCGGGAGCGTCGACGGCGTCGTCTTCGCGCAGACCGGGAAAGACCAGGAAATTGGCGCGGCCGGTCGGCGTCTTCCACACCCGCTGACGCGGCGGGTTGGTGAGATGAAAACCACCCGGGTGGCGGATGCGCGCGTTGAAATCCGCGAAGAGTTGCGGAAAGACCGCTTCGATCTTGTCGCGAATCCGGTTGTAGTCTGCGGCATACCAATCCCAATCGATGCCGCAATCCGGCAGCGTCGCTTTGGCGACGCCGCAGACGATGGCGACTTCGGACTTGAGTTGCGCGCTGGGTGGGTCGATGAGACCTGAGGAGGCATGCACCATCGACATGCTGTCCTCGACGGTGATCGACTGCCAGCCGCCCGCCTGCATGTCGATGTCGCTCCGCGCCAGGCACGGCAGGATAAGCGCCTCCTGGCCGTGCACGAGATGGCCGCGATTGAGCTTGGTGCTGACGGCGACGGTCAAGCGCAGGCGCCGCATCGCCGCCTCGGCGGCAGGCCAGTCCGGCACCGCCCTGACAAAATTGCCGCCAAGGCCGAAGAACGTTTTGGCACGCCCGTCGATCATCGCCTGCACGGCCTTGACGACATTGTGGCCATGCGCCGTCGGAGGCTCGAATCCAAACACCTTCTTCAATTGGTCGAGAAGCTCGGACGAGGGCTTCTCGTCGACGCCCATGGTTCGGTCGCCCTGCACGTTGGAATGGCCGCGCACCGGACAAATGCCCGCTCCTGGCTTGCCAAGATTGCCGCGCATCAACAGCAGGTTCACCATCTGCTGCACGTTCGCGGTGCCAAGCCGGTGCTGGGTCACGCCCATGCCGTAGACGAGGATGACACGGCGCGCGCGCTTGTAGACCGCCGCGACACGCTCAAGCTGTTCGCGCGACAGGCCGCTGAGATGCAGAAGATCGTTCCAATCCGTGCGCCGCAGGTCGTCGGCGAAAGCGTCGAAGCCATGCGTGTGTTGGGCAATGAAATCGAGATCGAGAATTGCCGGTTCCCCTTTGCGAAGCGCCGCCTCATGCGCTTCAAGAACCAGCTTCATGACGCCTTTGAGCGCGGCAACGTCGCCGCCAATACGCACTTGGCAGTATTCGCTGGCGATTCGCGTCGACTCAAAGGTCACCATCTCAAGCGGGTTTTGCGGTGCCGCAAAGCGCTCCAGCGCGCGCTCGCGCAGCGGGTTGAAGACCACGATCGGCACGCCACGGCGTGACGCGGCGTGGAGCTCAGTCAGCATCCGCGGGCTGTTGGTGCCCGGGTTTTGTCCGATGATGAAGATGGCTTCCGCATCGGCAAAGTCGTCGAGCAGCACCGTGCCCTTGCCGATGCCGATGCTTTCGGGCAGACCGACGCTCGTCGGCTCATGGCACATATTCGAGCAATCGGGAAAGTTGTTGCTGCCGAAGCGGCGGACGAAGAGCTGGTACATGAACGCCGCTTCGTTCGAGGTGCGTCCCGAAGTGTAGAATTCGGCCTCGTTCGGGTCGTCGAGCGCGTTGAGCTCGCGGGCGATCAGCGCGAAAGCGTCGTCCCAGGCGATCGGCAGGTAGCGGTCGGTGGCCGCGTCGTAGCGCATCGGCTCGGTCAGACGGCCTTGTTCTTCGAGCCAGTAATCGCTTTCCCGCTCCAGCTCGCGAACGCTGTGTTCGGCAAAGAACGCGCGCGTCACGCGTCGTTTGGTCAGCTCGAACGCGACGGCCTTGGCGCCGTTCTCGCAAAAGTCGAACGAGCTCGTGTGCTGCGGATCGGGCCAGGCGCAACCCGGACAGTCGAAGCCCTCCGGCTGGTTCATCCGCAGCAGGGCCTTCGAGCCCTTCAGCAACACGCTCTGCTCGCGCAGCGCTTTGGCCGTCGCGTGCAGCGCGCCCCAGCCACCGGCGGGCGCATCGTAAGGAGCGAAAATCGGCTTTGCCGGAGCATTGCCACCGTCACCGCTAGAGGACTGGTCCTCCATGTTGGCCACCTTCCTGACTGTTTCCCTGCGCGCCTTGCGCAGGCGCAATCAACGGTTGCGATCGGGAGCCGGCGGCGATGCTTATCGCCGAGCCGAGCGACTGCCATCGCCAGAACAGCTTGCAGGATCGGTCGTTCCCTGACGCGTTCGTCGTTGTCAAAATGCGTTTGCTCGGACTGCCGATCCAGCGCGCGAGCGTTCCCCATGCTTCAAAGCGCCGTGCAAGCGCCGTCGGCTTGCTGCTCCGGGCAAGGCGTCACATCGGCAGGTCGGGAAAAAGCCGCGGCGCCATCTGCGTTACGAATTCCTTGAACAGACGGCATGGCTTCGAGATGTGCCGATTGCCGAGGTGGACGAGCGAGAGATCGAAGGTCAGAAAGCGCCAGTCGGGCATGACCTCGACGAGACGCCCCGCGCGAACATGCTCAGGCTGGACGACGGGTGGAAGGTCGCCGATACCGCCGCCCGCCAACAACGCGGGCACCAGGCCGGCGAAGTCGTTCATCGCAAGCTGCGGCTGAAAGGTCAGGGTTTCCTTGTCCTTGCCGTTCTTGCGGATGAAGGTCCAGCTGCTTTCAGGCCCCCTATACGAGAAGGCGAGCAAGCGGTGAGCGAGCAGATCCTGCGGCGTTTGCGGCGGCTCGCAAGTCTCGAGATAGGCCGGGCTGGCGACGAGCTGATGGCGGTAGGTCAGGATCCGCCGTGCGACCAGCGCCGAGTCCTTCAACGTACCCAGCCTGAAAACCGCGTCCACGCCTTCGGCGATGTGATCGACATAGCGGTCGGTGATCAGGATTTGAACGCGAACATTGGGGTAGGAGACCTGGAAGGCGGTGACCAGCGGGGTCAGCAATGTGTCGGAGATGCTGGGCGGCGCCGAGAGCCGCAACGTGCCGGTCACGGTCGACAGCCGGTTCGACACGATGTTCTCGATCGCGTCGCTGAGCTCGGCGCTGCGGATGGCATGCTCCAGAACCTCCGCCCCCAGCTCGGTCAGTCGCAGGTTGCGGGTCGACCGTTCCAGGAGGCGGATGCCGAGCTCGTCCTCGAGTTCGGCGATGCGGCGGCTGACGGTGGATATCGGCATTTTGAGGCGCCGCGCCGCCCCGGAGAAGCTGTTGGCTTCGACGACCTTGGCGAAGATCACGAGCGAATTGAGATCGGCCATCGCATTCCCGCCATTGGAAAATTCATTCCCGGCTTTGCTGTCTAATCGATAAGCCGGCGTTGTCATAGGGTCGAGGCATCGCAGTACCCTGCCCGGAGAGAAGCCAATGGCGCGCAGTCCTGAGGGGAGGATGGCCGTGACCGGGGTCAAGCCGCGTTGGTATGAACGACGGTTCTTGCTCATCGGCGCCGCGGTGATTCTTCTACTCGCGCTCGCGGCGGGGGCTTTCGGCATTACGACGCTCGCTTATCCCCTGTTGCCTCGGCACCTGGCCATGGCGACCGGCGCGGAGGGCGGCGGCTATTCCGAATTCGGCGAGCGCTATAAGCAGATCCTGGCTCGGCAGGGCGTCGACCTCCGGGTGCTCAGCACGGCCGGTTCGCTCGCAAACCTGGCGATGCTGCGCTCGCCCGATTCCGCAGTGAGCGTCGCGCTCGTCCAGAACGGTCTTACCGACCCGCAGCAATCGCCCGACCTCGTCTCTCTCGGCACGGTCGCGTATATGCCGCTGTGGATTTTCTACCGCGGCCCCGAGGCGTCGCGCGATCAATTGGCAGAGCTGCGCGGGATGCGCGTGTCGATCGGGCCGATGGGAAGCGGCACGCGGCAGCTGACCTTGGAGCTTCTGGCGCGCAACGGCATCGATGCGAGCAACACCGAGTTCCTGGCCTTGGCGCCGGCGGATGCCGCGGCGCAGCTCATTGCCGGCACCATCGACGCCGCCGTGATGCTGACCGGTCCGGAAGCGCCGGCGGTGCGGCGACTGCTCGTCTCTCCCGACATCCGATTGCTCTCGCTCGATCGCGTCGACACTTATGTGGCGCTCTTTCCCTCTCTGACCGCGGTTGTCTTGCCGGCCGGATTTGGCGACTTGGCGACTGACCGCCCGCCCGCCGCCGTGAAGATGATCGCGATCAAGATGAGCCTCATCGTGCGTCGCGACTTGCCATCCGCGGCGCAATACCTGCTGCTGGAGGCGGCAACGCAGATCCACGGCCACCCCGGCGTCTTTCAAAAGGCGGGGGAGTTTCCGGCTGCCGAAGGCACGGACTTTCCGCTGAGCGGCGACGCGCTGCAATTCTATAAGACCGGCGTGCCGCTGCTGCAGCGTTTCTTGCCGCTTTGGCTGGCGGTCCTCGTCGAACAGCTGGCCCTCACGGCGCTGCCTCTGGCGGCCCTCGGTTATCCCTTGCTGCGGACGCTGCCGAGCGTCTTTGACTGGGGCGTGCGGCGGCGCATCTCCATGCTTTACGGAGAGCTCAAGCTGCTCGAATTTTCACTCGAAAATCCCACCCGAGACTTGCGCTCTGCGCGATCGGAGCTCGCGACGTTGGAGTGGCGCGTCGCGCATCTCCGCGTGCCGACCACTTACGCGCCGCTGCAATATGCGCTGCGGCAAGACATCGGTCTCGTACGGGAGCGGCTGGAGGGCGCCGCTGAGCCGGGCTGACGGACGCGCGGCTCATCCGACGGTCAGGTCAGCACCACGATCTTTCCGCCAGCCTTGTTATCCTCCATGCAGCGATGGGCCTCGACGATCTCGTCGAGGCG
The DNA here is from genome assembly GCA_030039975.1 of Alphaproteobacteria bacterium. Lineage (GTDB taxonomy): Bacteria > Pseudomonadota > Alphaproteobacteria > ATCC43930 > CGMCC-115725 > DAHUYF01. The sequence goes on along the minus strand of JASHUO010000486.1, from coordinate 658 downwards.
GAAGGTCTTGCCGACCTGAACGTGCAAATGCCCCGCGGCGATCTGCTGGACCAGCTCATCCAGCGGCGTCCGCATGAAGTCTTCCGGGCCACCATCATAGGTCGTCAGACCGACGGCGGTCGGGATCGCGTCCATCGGGCTGAAATGTTCGAACGACCATTTGTTGCCGACCATGCCGGTCATGCACACGATCCCGCGTTGCTTGGCGCAGCGCAGCGAATCGAGGAGCGTCGTCGTGCCGACGAGCTCGAGGACTTTGTCGACGCCGCCGGGACAGACCTCCTTGACCTGCTCTGCGATCGATCCCGTGTCGATGAACACCTGATCGACGCCGCTCGCGCGCAGCAATCGCTCGCGATCGGGCCTGCGTGTGGTCGCTGCGACAAAGGCGCCGTGGTTCTTGGCAATGGCTGCGGCCGCCAGGCCGACCGAGGTGGTGCCGCCGCGGATCAACAGACGCTCGCCCTTGTCGAGGCGAAGCGACTTGAACAGCGACCCCCATGCCGTCTGCAACATTTCCGGAATGGCCCCGAAGATTTCCCAGGCGAGCCCCGTCTTCACCGTCTGCACCTGCGTTGCCGGCACGCAGGTATATTCGGCGTAGCTGCCGTCGAACTGCCGTCCCATCCCGCCCATGGCGGTGGCGACGATATCACCC
>JASHUO010000485.1 GCA_030039975.1 Alphaproteobacteria bacterium | reverse complement strand
ATGCCGGCAACGGGATGGTTCGATCCGTGGCGGAATCCGGCAAGCCAGCGCTCCATCCCCGCCGCAAACCGCGCCGCGCCCATGCTGTGGAGCCGCTCGCGATTGGCGGGATTGGCGCGGATCATCGCCGCGAAATGCTCGGTTTCTGAGACCGCGTCGATGCCGCCGCGCTGCACCGCGTCCAGGAACTGGGTGTAGTAGTTGAAGGCGAGGCGCTCGGCCGCATAGGCGCCGCCGGTCACGCGCCACAGCAGCAGCGCCCGAACGGCTTCGGGATGCGCCAGCGCCAGCAGCAGCGAGAGCCGGCTCCCCGAGGAGCAGCCGGCGATGTAAGCGGGACCGGTGCCGAGCGCGCGCAGCAACGCCAGCAGATCCTCCGCCTGCTCTTCGCTCTCGGACCCGCCGGAAATCGCGATCGCGGCAGCGCCGGTGTTGCGGCGGTCATAGACCAGCACGCGGAACCCGGCCTCCGCGATGAGCTCGCCCAGCCCCCGGTCCGAAGCGAGGCCACGCCGCCCGCCGGGAGAGATCGCAACCCATGGCCCGCCCTCGCCCAGCACCTCGTAGACAAGCTCGATCCCGCGTACCTCGATGATCGCCATCGTTGCTGCCTCCCCGATAGCCGTTGCCCGAATTCTCTTCGGCCCCGTATGGGAAGGTCAAGCGCCTGCCCCGGGAACCTCGGGCCGGCCGACGAGTTGGCAGGGTATCCACCACCGTTGAAGGAAGCCGCCATGCGATCCGCTTTGCCGTATCTGCTCGCTGGCCTCCTGCTTGCCCCCTGTCTCGCCCCGGCCACCGTTGCGCAAGAGCGCAACCCGCCGCAGAGCCAACCGACCCCGCCGCTCCCGCCCGGCGGCTCGTCCGGGTCGAACAACGCCCCAGACCAGTCGCCGCCGCGCTCGCGCAGCGACGAGCTCAATCATTCCGGCGGCGTGCTGCAGCCACCGCCCACCCCAGACGCGGGCGTGGTCTCGCCGCCCTCCGAAGGCAGCAGCGACATGCCGGTCATTCCGCCGCCGGGCACCCCTGGGGGCAATCAGCAGCTGAAGCCGAAATAACCCGCCATCGACGGCAGCCTCATGTTGGCCGCGAGGGAGGCACCCATCGTTGGATAGCCTCGGCGGTATCCGTCGGCTCGGTATTGAAGCAGAGCTTCGCCTGCGGTGCCTCGGTGTGTGCAATGTTGACCAGTTTCTCAAAGAGGCGGGTGTTCTGGGGGGCGAGCCGCACCCCCGCACCGATCAGGATGCAGTCGAACGACGTTTGCCCGAGCCGTTGGCGCAGCACCGTCTCCGCGGTCTCGCCGAAATCGATGAGGCAGAGTTCAGCATCATAGCCAAGTGCCTTCAGCTGCGCCTCGTCCACCTCGAGCCCCGCGCGCACGGCGGCTGCATTCCGGCCCCGCGCATAGGCCGGATCGGAGAAGTCGATCAGCGACGGCTCGAGACCAACGATGAGTACCCTCGACTTTGCCATGGCACCCCCTGCTTTGGGACAGTATTGCCGATTCCGCTGCCGGCGCGGGCGCTCAGCCGGAGCGGCGCTCCAGCCATTCGTGCACCGCGTCCTCCATGGTCAGGAACACCGCGCCGCGATCCCTCAGCTTTTCGATGAGCCGCTCCAGCATGAGCATGCGGTGGCCGCGGCCGATGACAAAGGGATGACAGGTGTAGGTGATGATCCCCCACTCCATGATGCGTGTCATGTAGTCGAAATCATCGAACCAGTTCTCGAGCACGCCGCTCGCCGCCTTCAGGCCGCCCAAGATGGTCGTCGCGGTGCGCACGAATTCGAAATGCGGATAATCGTCGAGCGTCCAGCTGATCGGCATTTCGACGAGCGGCGTCTCCTGCCCGAACGCGGCCGGCTTTTCCAGCTCGATGATATCGCCCCGGCGCGCGCGATAGGGCAGATAGTCATGACCCATCATGCTGCTCTCATAGAGGAAGCCGTGCTTCAGCAGCAGCTCGATGGTGTGCGGCGACAAATCCCAGGAAGGTGAGCGGTAGCCGCGCGGATTGCGGCCGGTGAGCCGCTTGATCTCGGCATTGGCGCGCAGCAGCTCCGCCTCCTCGTGCTCGCGCGAGAGATTGGCCGGCGGCACATGCGTCCAGCCGTGATGGCCGATCTCATGCCCCGCCTCGAACACGCGGCGGCAGGCCTCGGGATACGTGGCGATGGTGTGCCCCGGAATGAACCAGGTGCCGGGGATGCCGTAGCGTCCCAGCAGCGCCAGGATGCGCGGCGCCGCGACCACGCCGAACTCGCCGCGCGAGATCGGCGTCGGCGTCGTCATGCCGCGGGCGATGAAGCCCGAGATCGCATCGAAATCGAAGGTGAGACAGACGATGTGCCGTGGCATGGCGAAGCCCTCCCGCGCAAGAGCAGAGCACAGCGGCGCAGGCCGGGCAATCGATGGCTGCGCGCTTCCGCCTGCTCGAGCAGCCGAGCTCAGACGTGCCCGGCAGGTCGCGAGGCGGCAGGCACCCCGCCTCACCCCCCGCTGCGCGGGTCCCCCCTCTCCGCCCCATTGGGGCGGAGAGGGTCGGGCTGAGGTGGGGAATGCGTGCTCAACACCGACCTTTCATCGTCCGCCGCTAAGACGGCCGGTGCAGTTGTGGCAGCGGCCAGCTCACCGTGCGCCGCCCGCGCTTGAAGACGGCAATGGGCTGGCGGATCTCGGCGACCGCCTGCTCGGGCGTCGCAGCGTCGATGATGACGATGTCGGCGGGATTGCCGACGGCGAGGCCGTAATCGGCATGATTGAGCAGCCGCGCAGAACGTGACGAGATCATGTGGAAACACTCGCGCAGCCGTTCGCGGCCACTCACCTGCAGCACATTGGCGTGCAGATTGGCCATGCGCAGGAGCGAGCAATCGCCATAGGGCGTCGCCGGATTGAGCACGTTGTTGCTGGAGATCGAGCAATTGACGCCCTGCTCGAGCAGCAGATTGGCATCGGCAAGGCCGCGGCGGATATCGTGCTCCTGGTCCCGCCCCATGAGGAAGAGGTCGGTCGCCGGCAGCACGGTGACGGCGATCCCGGCATCGGCGAGGCGGCGGCCCAACGCCGCCACCTCGCCCGGCGGCATGGTCGAGAGCTTGGTCATGTGGCCGACCGCGACGCGGCCGCCGCGCCGGTATGTCTCGGTGAGCTCCAGCACCAGCGGGATGTCCGGCGCTTCCGGCGTGTTGCCGAAATCGAGATGCATGTCGATATCGACATCGAACTCGCGTGCCAGCTCGAAGACCCGCGTGATCTGGCCGGCGTGGTCGGTGTCGTAGCGCGGCGCGGCGCCGATCACCTTGGCGCCGCGCTTCAGCCCTTCGACCAGCAAAGCATCGGTGCCGGGATAGTTGGTGAGCCCTTCCTGCGGAAAGACGCAAATCTCGAGATCGATCGCCCAGCGGTAATCGGCGATCAGCGATTGGACGCCCTCGAAGCCGCGCATGCCGATGCCGGGATCGACCTCGACATGGGTGCGCATGCGCGTGGTGCCGTTCAAGATCGCCTGCTGCAGCGTCCGTTCCGCCCGCGCCCGCACGTCCTCGACGGTGAAAGCGGGTTTCAGCGGCCGGATGCGTTTGACCGCGGCGACATCGCGCCCCTCTTCCGGGCCGCAGCGTTCGATGATGCGCGACTTGTCGAGATGGATGTGCGTCTCGACCAACCCGGCACAGGCCAGGCGGCCGCCGGCATCGACGCTCTCCGCCGCAGCGTCGAGCCGTGCGGCAATGGCGGCGATACGCCCGCCGGCAACGCCGATATCCACGGCCCCCTCTTCCGGCGCGTGGCCCAGCCTTGTGTTGCGAATGACGAGATCCATGAAGCGCCTCCCGGCGAAGCCTCGCACGGCATGGCAGCAATGCACAAGCAACGCTCCGCGTGGACAGCGCTGCGCGGCGCGGGTTACGCTTTGTTGTTACAGTTTTGCGTGAGGAGCCGCGGCTCACAACGACAGGGGGACGGTAATGACGTCTGTTGCACTTGGTGCGGCGAGCCAGCCTCGGCGCCGCGAAGCGGTGGTGGCGGGCGTCATCGGCAATGTCCTCGAATGGTATGATTTCGCCGTCTACGGCTATTTCGTGCCGGTCATCTCGCAGCTCTTCTTTCCCAGCACCAACGAATATCGCTCGCTGCTGACGACCCTGGCGGTGTTCGGCGTCGGCTTCGTGATGCGCCCCATCGGCGCCGTCGTCTTCGGCGTTTTCGGCGACCGCTACGGGCGCAGGCTGGCGCTGAGCGCCGTCATCTTCCTGATGGCGCTCTCGACCTTCGCTGTCGGCCTCTTGCCGTCCTTTGCCGCGGCCGGTCTTCTCGGCCCGGTGCTGTTGCTCATCGCGCGGCTGGCGCAAGGGCTTTCGGCCGGCGGCGAGTGGGGCGGGTCTACGGCCTATATCGTCGAATTCGCCGGCGAAGGCCGCCGCGGCTATATCGGCTCGTGGCAACAGGTTAGCGTCGGCGCCGGCTTCCTGCTGGGCTCGCTCGCGGCCACCCTGCTCACGCGCAACCTCGCGCCCGAGGCGTTGCTGAGCTGGGGCTGGCGCGTGCCCTTCCTGCTCGGCATCCTGGTCGGGCTGCTCGGCGCCTATCTGCGCTGGCGCCTCGACGACACGCCGAAATTCACCGAGATCGAAGCGCATGGCGAAGTGGCGAAAACGCCGCTCGTCGAGACCCTCACCCGCTATCCGCGCGAGACGCTGCTCGCCTTCGGCCTTACGCTGCACAACACAGTCGCCTACTACATCGCGCTGATCTACATCCCGACCTGGTTCATCCAGCAGATAAAGCTGCCGGGCGGCACGGCGTTGCTCATCAGCACGCTCTGCCTGATCGTCTTCGTCGTGCTCATTCCCTTCACCGGCGCGCTCTCCGACCGCATCGGCCGCCGGCCCGTGCTCATCACCTCTTGCATCGGCTACATCGTCTTCACCTATCCGCTTTTCCGGTGGGCCTCGTCGGGCAGCCTCGGCGCGTGCTTCGTGATGCAGCTCGTGCTGGTGATCTTCCTTGCCTTCTATGCGGGCGCGGGGCCGGCGACCTATGCCGAGATCTTTCCGACGCGCGTGCGCTACACCGCACTCTCGATCGGCTACAACATCGCTGTGGCCGTCTTCGGCGGCTTTGCGCCCTTCATCGCGACCTGGCTCATCGACCTCACCGGCGGCAATAAGATCGCGCCCACCTTCTACGTCCTCGCCGCGGCGGTGATCACTTTCCTCATCCTGTTGCGGACACGGGAGACGGCCTTCTCACCGCTACAGTGATCGTGGGCATCGCGCCCGCGTTCGGGACCACATCTTTCCCATCGTCGCTTTGCCCGCGAAAGCGGGCACCCAGGGCCTCAGCCTCGGCGAGAGGAGCACGTGGCGCTGGTTTCCCGCTTTCGCGGGAAAGGCGGGAAGAGCAAGCGATTGGACGTGAACAGGGCGCGCCCTGCAGCTAATTCACCCGCTCGCCTTCGCCGGGGGCGCGGGTTAGCTCGTGGACGGCCTGGTCGACCTGCAGCCACGAGGTGATCGCCGAATTCTCGACCTCGCCTTCACGCAATTTGGCGATGCGCGCGCTCACCACTTTGGGCGCCGCCTCACCATGTTTGGCGACGAGCCACGCGGCGACGGTCCAGATGTTCCG
>JASHUO010000484.1 GCA_030039975.1 Alphaproteobacteria bacterium | reverse complement strand
CGACCGCAACACCTTCGCCGGCATCGTCCGTGCGCACAGCGCCGCCCAGGAGCTCGGCTTTCGCCACATCGTCGGCTGTCGCCTCGATCTCACCGATGCGCCGAGCCTGCTTTGCTTTCCCACCGACCGCGCTGCCTATGGCCGCCTCTCTCGCCTCTTGAGCTTGGGAAAAAGGCGTGCCGAGAAGGGCGAATGCTGCCTGGCGTATACTGATCTTCTCGAGCATGGCGCGGGGCAGATTCTCGTTGCGCTGCCGCCCGATGCGCCCGAGGAAGGCTTTGCCGATTTTCTCGCACGCCTCGCCGGCGATTGTCGCGATGCCGCTTATCTCGCCGCCAGCCATCTCTATCGCGGCGATGACGCAAGGCGCATGCACCGGCTGGGGGAGCTGGCGCAGCGAGCCAATCTGCCGCTCATCGCTACCAATGATGTCCTCTATCACGCGCCGCGGCGGCGCAGAGTGCAGGACATCGTCACTTGCATCCGCGAAGGCTGCACCGTGGCCGAAGCGGGTTTTCGCCTCGAGGCCCATGCCGAGCGCCATCTGAAGCCGCCGGAAGAGATGGCGCGCCTTTTCCGCCAATATCCTGAGGCGGTCGCGCGCACGCTGGAGATCGTCGAGCGCTGTCGCTTCAGCCTCGACGAGCTGCGCTACGACTACCCCGACGAGACCGGTCAGGACGGGACGCCGCCGCAGATGAAGCTCGAACGTCTCGCTCTTGAAGGCGCGGCGTGGCGCTATCCCGACGGCATACCTGAGAAGATCCGGCAGCAGGTCGAGCATGAGCTGCAGCTGATCGGCGAGCTCGGCTACGCCTCCTATTTCCTGACCGTTCATGACATCATGAGTTACGCCCGCAAGGAAAATATCCTCTGTCAAGGCCGCGGCTCGGCCGCGAACTCCGCGGTCTGTTTTTGCCTCGGCATCACTGATGTCGATCCCAATACGGTCGATCTGCTGTTCGAGCGCTTCGTCAGCAGCGAGCGCAACGAGCCGCCCGATATCGATGTCGATTTCGAGCATGAGCAGCGCGAGGAGGTGATCCAATATATCTACAGAAAATACGGTCGCCATCGTGCCGGCATGACGGCGGTGGTGAGCACCTATCGCTCCCGCGGCGCGATCCGCGAGGTCGGAAAGGCGCTGGGCCTCTCAGAGGACGTGACCGCCGCGCTCGCCGGCACCGTCTGGGGTTGGGGCAGTGGCGCCATCGACGATGAGCAGGTGCGCGGCGCTGGCCTTGATCCCGATGATCGCACTTTGCGGCTGGCGCTCGACCTCGCCGGTGAGCTCATGGGCTTTCCTCGTCATCTCTCTCAGCATGTCGGCGGCTTTGTCATCACCGAGGGACGGCTCGACGAACTGGTGCCGATCGAGAATGCGGCCATGGAGGATCGTACCGTCATCGAATGGGACAAGGACGATCTCAACGTCCTCGGCATCCTCAAGGTCGATGTGCTGGGTCTTGGCATGCTGAGCTGCATTCACCGCGCTTTCGATTTGCTCGAGCGCCATGAGGGCAAGCGTTACACCCTCGCCACCGTGCCCCAAGGGCGGCCGGAGGTTTACGAGATGCTCTGCCATGCCGATTCGATCGGCGTCTTCCAGGTCGAAAGCCGCGCCCAGATGAGCATGCTGCCGCGTCTCCGGCCGCGCGAGTTCTTCGATCTCGTCGTCGAGGTCGCGATCGTGCGGCCGGGTCCCATTCAGGGCGACATGGTCCATCCCTATCTCCGCCGCCGCATGAAGCTGGAGCCGGTCACCTATCCCAAGGGCCTCGAAGACGTACTGAAGCATACCTATGGCGTCCCGCTCTTTCAGGAGCAGGCGATGAAGATCGCCATGATCGGCGCGGGCTTCACCGCTGGCGAGGCCGATGGTTTGCGCCGCGCCATGGCGACCTTCAAGCGGAATGGCGACATCGACCGCTTCGAGAAGAAGTTCATCGCCGGCATGGTCGCCAACAATTTCGAGCGGGATTTCGCTCTGCGCTGCTTCGAGCAGATCAAGGGCTTCAGCGATTACGGCTTTCCGCTGTCGCACGCCGCGAGCTTTGCGCTCCTTGTCTATGTCTCGGCTTGGCTCAAACGTTTTTATCCCGAGGTCTTTGCTTGTGCGCTGCTCAACAGCCAGCCGATGGGCTTTTATGCGCCGGCGCAGATCGTGCGCGATGCGCAAAACCATGGCGTCGAGCTGCGCCCGGTCGACGTCAATCACAGCGATTGGGATTGCACGCTCGAGCCCGCCAGCGATGACGGACGCCGTGCGCTCCGCCTCGGCTTTCGCCAAGTGAAGGGACTCGCCGAGACGGAAATCAGGGACAAGCTCGTGGCGCAACGTCTTGCCCTGTTCCGTTGGCCTGCCGAGCTGCAACACCGGACCGGGCTTTCCCGCGGTGCGCTGGAGCGGCTGGCCGATGCCGATGCCTTCCGCTCGATGGAGCTCGATCGGCGCCAAGCGCTCTGGGCGGTGAAAGGGCTTGAGCATGTCAAGCCGGAGACGCCGCTGCCTTTGCTGGCGCCGCTCGCCGCCAGGAGTCCCGAGCCGCCGGCGCCGCTGCCGGCAATGGGCCTGGGCGAGCAGGTTGTCGAGGATTATCGCGCCACCGGCCTCTCTCTAAAACGCCATCCGCTGGCGCTATTGCGTCCAGAGCTCGCGGCGCGCCGCATCCTGCGGAATGCACAGCTTGCCACCGCGCCACCATCAGGACTCGTCAAGGTCGCCGGGCTTGCCATCGTACGCCAGCAGCCGGCGACGGCGAGCGGCGTCATCTTCATGACGCTCGAGGACGAGACCGGCATCGCCAATATCGTCGTCTGGCGCAAGGTGTTCGAGCGCTTCCGTCCGGTCGTCATGGGTGCCAAGCTGGTCGAGGTCACCGGTCGCCTGCAGCGCGAGGGCGAAGTCATCCATGTCGTCGCGGGCCGTCTCACCGATCTCTCGCCGCTGCTGCGCCGGCTCGGTGATCCCGTTCTCGACGCGCCTGTCGAGCTCCGCATCGAGAGCCGCGACTTCCGATAAGCGCAGCTTGTCCACCATTGCTCACTACCACCTGTTTGTGGATAGCGGGGATAATCGCCAATATCATGTTATCTCAACGCCATAGCAAAAGGCCGGGGTCGGCGGAGGTGGGGGATTGAATCTGAATGGTAATCATTTGATCGCGCCTGCGATCCGTTGCACCATCCGCCCCACACCGTGAGGACAACAGACACAATGACGGAAAGCGTCGGCATAGCGCCCTCGGTCTTCGCTTCGGCGGATACAGGCTCGGTCGGGCTCGCGCAGCGGATGGGAACCGGCGTGCTGCCCTATCAGGCAATCATGGCGATGATCCGCGCCCGCGAGATCACCGCCGCGCCCGAGATCGAGCCGGCACAGATCCAGCCGGCGAGCATGGATCTGCGTCTCGGCCATCATGCCTATCGCGTGCGGGCCAGCTTCCTGCCGGGCGCCGAAGCCAGCGTCATGGACAAGGTCAAGGAAATGGGGGGGTATCCCCTCGACCTTGCCGAAGGCGCGGTGCTCGAGCGCGGCTGCGTCTATGTCGTGCCGCTCATGGAAAGGGTGCGTCTCAGCGGTGGGGTCATGGGCTTTGCGAACCCGAAAAGCTCGACCGGCAGGCTCGACGTGCTCACGCGCCTCATAACCGACCGCGGCACCGCGTTCGACCAGATCGAGCGCGGCTATGAAGGTCCCCTTTACCTGGAGATCGCTCCGCAGACCTTCAGCATCGTCGCGCGCCAGGGCTCGCGGCTCAATCAGCTGCGCTTCCAACGCGGTAATCCGATCATCGCCGTGAGCGAGCTGCATCGCCTCTATGACGAAGGCCAGCTCGTGCGTGCAGACGGCACACGCCATCAGATCAGAGATAATCTCGTGCCCGTGACCATCGACCTCAAAGGCCAGGGTCAAGGGAGCGTCATCGGCTATCGCGCCAAGAAGCATACCGACAAGATCGACATCGACGCGCTGGGCGCCTACGACCCGCATGACTATTGGGAGCGCCTAACCTATCACCGCGAGGCAACGCTGATCCTCGACCCGGACGAGTTCTACATTCTTGCGACCGCCGAGGAGGTGGGGGTGCCACCCGACCTTGCGGCGGAGATGGTGCCTTACTACACCCGCTCCGGCGAATATCGCGTGCATTATGCCGGGTTCTTCGATCCCGGCTTCGGCTGGAACGGGCGCGCCGGCGGCAGCCGCGCTGTGCTGGAGGTCCGCTCACACGAAGTTCCGTTCATGCTCGAGCACGGCCAGACGGTCGCTTGGCTGCGTTATGAACGAATGGCCGGGCATCCCGATCGGATCTATGGCGTCAGCATCAAATCCAATTACCAAAATCAAGGGCTGGCGCTGGCCAAGCATTTCCGGCCATTTACCGGCTGACGCCTGTAAGGCTTGCCCTGGCGGGCGTCGGCGTCATACTCATCCCAGGGGTTTGGCGGCTTCAGGGAGGAACAAATGCCGACGATCAAGGTCAGGGACATCGCCTATGGCCGGCTGCGCGCGCCGGATCTCGACCTGATGGAAGAGTTTCTCACCGATTTCGGCATGGTCCGGGCGGCGCGCACAAGCAAGGCGCTCTACATGCGCGGGACCGATCCCGTCCATCACCTTCATGTGACAGAGCTGGGCGAGCCGCGTTTCGTCGGGCTCGCCTGGCATGCCGCCCGCGAGGAGGATCTCGACCGCTTGGCGAAGCTGCCCGGCACCTCGCCGGTCGAGAGCATCGATGAGCCCGGCGGCGGCAAGCGTGTTCGCCTCAAGGAGCCCAACGGCTACCAGATCGAGGTCGTTTACGGGATCGAATCGGTGGCGCCGCTCCAAGTGCCGCGTCAGCTGATGAATACAGGCAGCGAGGCGCTGAAGCGGCCCGGCGAGCTGATGAGGCTGCAACGCGGCGCGGCGCATGTGAAGCGGATCGGTCACGGCGTGATGGGAACGCCGCGCCTGCGCGAGACGGTGGACTGGTTTCGCGATACGCTCGGCCTTATCTGCTCCGACGATGTCTATGCCGGCAGCAAGGACCACATCATCGGCTCCTTCAACCGCTGCGACTGCGGCGAGGACTATGTCGACCATCACGTCTTCTTCTGCCTGCAGCATGAGAAAGCCGGGCTGAACCATCTTTCCTTCGAGGTTTTGGACGTCGACGATGTCTTCCTCGGCCACGAGCATCTGCGGCAGAAGGGCAAATATGAGCATATGTGGGGCTTTGGCCGCCACTTGCTCGGCAGCCAGATTTATGACTACTGGGCCGATCCGTGGGGTCGCACGCATGAGCACTGGACCGATACGGATCGGCTCAATGCGCGAAACGGCTCCAATTTGATCTCTGCCGAAGACGGCTTCGTCTCGCAATGGGGCGAGCGGCCGCCGGAGAAGATGCTGAACCGAATCTGCGCCTAAGCCGCGGTAGCCGCCCCGTTGACGCGCGCCGACGCCGGCACCTCGATCACGCCGTCGTTTTCGGGGTCAATCAGGTGCATATGGCGCATGTCGGCCATGAAGCGCATGCGTTCGCCGGGCTGCAGTGCCGCTTCAGGGCTCACACGGGCGCAGACCTCGGCGCCGTCGACGACGAAATAGATCATCGTCTCCATGCCCATGGGCTCGACGACATCGACTGGCATGGTGAACTCGGCACCGGCGCCGTAGGAGCGCGTCTCGGTGACGTGCTCGGGGCGGATGCCGAAAATCAGGTCGCGATTGAGGTACGACCGGTAGGTGGCGCTGCGCTCGGCCGGGACCGGCAGCGTCAGGCCGCCGCCCATCTGCGCCGAAAGTGCACCGGAATGCTCGACCAGCCGACAGGGCAGGAAATTCATCGCCGGCGAGCCGATGAACCCCGCGACGAACCGTGTCTTCGGCGTGTGGTAAAGCTCGTGCGGCGTGCCGATCTGCTCGATCAGGCCACCATTCATCACCACGACCCGGTCGGCCAGTGTCATGGCCTCCACCTGGTCATGCGTGACATAGACCGTCGTGGTGCGAACCTGCTGGTGCACCTTCTTGATCTCAGTGCGCATCTGCACGCGGAGCTTGGCATCGAGGTTCGACAGCGGCTCGTCGAACAGGAAGACCTTGGGATTGCGTACAATGGCGCGGCCCATGGCGACGCGCTGGCGCTGGCCGCCCGACAGCTGGCGCGGTCGGCGTTGGAGCAGCTCGGTGATGTCGAGGATGCGCGCGGCGCGCTCGACCCGCTGCTTGATCTCCGCTTTTGGGAACTTCTTCAGCCGAAGGCCGAAAGACATGTTCTCGAAGACGGTCATGTGTGGATAGAGGGCATAGTTCTGAAACACCATGGCGATGTCGCGATCCTTGGGCGGCAAATCGTTGACGATCTGCCCGCCGATCACGATCTCACCGGCCGTGGTTTCCTCCAGCCCCGCGATCATGCGCAGCGTGGTGCTCTTGCCGCAGCCGGACGGCCCGACCAGCACCACGAATTCCTGGTCCGCGATGTCGAGATCGATGCCACGCACCGCCTCGGTCTGGTCGAACTTCTTGACAACCTTGTTGAGCGTCACTTGTGCCATGGCGCTTATCCCTTCGTCGCGCCGGCGGTGAGCCCGGCGATGTAGTAGTCCATGAGGAAGGCGTAGAGGATGAGGGGCGGCATCGCCGCGATCAGTTGAGCGGTCATGATCATGCCCCATTGATACACGTCGGCTTTGACCAGCGTCGTAATCGTTCCCGCAGTCAGTACCTGCTGGCTGGAGGTGAAGATAAAAGCCATCGGATAAACGAACTCCGCCCAGCAGGCGGTGAAAGCGAAGATGGTGGCGGCGATGAGCCCCGGCAGCGCTACCGGAATGAAAATCTTGAACAGCATCTGCAGATGATTGGCGCCGTCGATCAGCGCCGCCTCATCAAGCTCTTTGGGGATGCTTTGGAAATAGCCGATCATGATCCAGGTGCAGAACGGGACCGTCAGGGTCGGATACACGAGAACCAGGCCCCAGTAGGAATTGAGCAGCCCGAAGGAGCCGACAACCTTGAAGAGTGGCAGGAAGAGCAGGGTGTCGGGAACGAGATAGGTAAGGAACACACCGGTGGCGAGAACCCCGGAGCCCCAGAACTTCATCCGTCCAAGCGAGAATGCCGCGGGCACGGCAATCACCATGGTGATGGCCACAACGCAGACCGTCACGACGGCGCTGTTCCTGAGGTAGATCGGGAAGTCGGTCTGCGTCCACAGCGTCTCGATGTTGGACAGCGTCGGCGACATCGACGGTAGCCAGGGACTGGTATTCTGGTTCGAGATCTCCTCGGTGCTCTTGGTTGCAGTGACCAGAGCGTAGAAGGGCGGCGTCAGAAAGAAGATTGCGAAAAGCCCGAGGCAGACATAGGAGGTGATGAGCGCCCAGCGCCGGCTGCGGCGCAGGCTGCCGCCTTTGACGATTGATGCGGTATCGGCGGTGACCGCGGTCATCAAATCTCCCTTCCGCGCTGGCGCACGCCGCGCAGGATGAAAAACGCGCAGACGCCCAGAATCGGGAACATGAAGAGCGACACCGAAGCGCCCAGTGGGATGTCGCCGCTAGCGATGCCGAGTTGGAAGGCCCAGGTGGCGAAGACATGCGTCATATTGCGCGGACCACCCGCGGTGAGCACGTTGACGATGTCGTAATTGGCGAAAGTGACGATGAGCGAGAACAGGACGGTGATCGAGATGATGTTGCGCATCATCGGCAGTGTCACGTGAATGAGCTTCTGCCAGGCAGTGGCGCCGTCGATCGACGCCGCTTCGTAGAGCTCGCCGGGTACCGATTTGAGCGCAGCGAGATACATGATCAGGAAGAAGGGAGCGCCGAACCAGACATTGACCAGAATGGCAGAGAAGCGCGCCCACATTGGATCACTGAGCCAGCCGATCTGGGGTCCGCCGACCTGAGCGAAGAGCCAGTTAAAGGCGCTGTAGGTCGGATCAAGCAGCCAGCGCCAACCGAGAGTGCTGAGCGATAGCGGCATGACCCAGGGAATGAGGAGCATGCCGCGCCACTTGCGTTGGCCTTTGCTCGGCAGATTGTTGACGAGGTGGGCGGTGACGATGCCGATGAGCGCCTTGAAGATCACGGCCGTGATGGCGAAGAGGCAACTCTGCTCCACCACCATCCAGAACGTGTCTCGACTGAACAGGAATGTGTAATTACCCAAGCCGATGAACCTGTTCATCCGCGTGTTAAGCGTCGACAGATACATCGCGTAGACGCCGGGATAGACGATGAGCCCGCCGATGACGACGAGGAGGGGCAGCGCGAAGAGGAACGCAATCGTCGAGCGTTGCCGCGACATGCGGTAGAGGCTGCCCGGACGTGCTATTGCCGCTGCCGTATTGCCCGATGCCGCAGTCCGCGGAATCGTATCGCTCATGACATTCTCACTCCCACCAGCGACGGGCTTCTCGGCGCGCACCGGCGCGGCGTGGAGGCCACACCGCGCCGCTGCGATAGACTACGCCGTCCGCCAAGCCTTAGCTGCGCAGATAGCCCTCGCACTCGTTCTTCGCCCATTTGACGACGTCGTCGATCTTCTCGCCGCCCTGCGTCACCTTGCCGATCATCACCGTCTGCAGCGACTGGTTGTAGATCTGCGCCGCCACATCGGGCCGGGCCGGGTAGCCGGTGATGCTGAGCTCTTCGTCGCCGCGCGGCGGGTAGTTGTAGACCGTGCCCTTGGGCGGTTCGACCGTTTTCCAGGTGTCGAAATCGTAGTAGCTCTTGAACGCCGGCAGGTCGTAGCCGTTCGATGCCTGCACCTGCCGCTTCGCCTGTGGCTTGTCGACGATGTAGTGGATGAGATCCTTGGCCGCCGACTGGTTCTGAGCGAAAGTCCACACGCCGTAGTAGAAAGGCAGATAGGGGGCGAACCGGCCTTTCGCGCCGCGCGGCATATCGTGCGTCCAGCACTGCTCGGCGACCTTGATGTTGTCGCGCTTGGCCACCGACCAGGCGCTGGGCGGGTTCATGATGCTCGAACCCTTGCCGGAGATGAGCCATTTGTTGTTGCCGGCATCGTCCCAGGCATAGACATCGGGCGGGTTGAACTTCATCAGCTTCTGCGCGTATTCAAGCGCCGCGCGGGTCTCAGCGCTGTCGACGGCGATGTTGTCCTTCTCGTCGACGAAGACCGCGCCATAGGAGCGGAAGAGCGCGCCCACCCAGTCGATCGCATCGCTGGTCTGACCCATGGGAAGGCCGACGGGATAGCCGCCCTTGAACAGCTTCTCCGCCGTCGTGAGATAGAGATCCCAGTTCCAGCTATCGACCAGCGTCTTGTCGCGATTGTCGCCGAAGGGGAACATCTTGGTGACGTCGACGCCGCAATATTGCTTGTAGAGATCGATCCGCGAGCAGCAGGGCTTCACCTGGCTGCCGACCACCGTCGGCACACCCTTCCATTTGCCATGGTGATCCTTGGCCAGATACTCGCTGATCGTGGCGATCGGCCCATGATCCTTGACCAGACGGTCGATCACGTCGTCGACCGGCTCGAGCACGTCGCGGTGCACCTGAACCTGCCAGGCGCGGTGCTGCATGATGTCGTGGCCGGTCTTCGCTTCCGCTTCGGCGCTGGCCGTCAGCAGATCCTTGTCGCCGACCGAGGTGATGTAGTCGATATGCGTTTCGACGTGGTTCTGCGCACCCCACTCATTGACGATCGCGGTCAGCGTGTCATTGGCGCCGGGGACCCAATGGTCCCAGCAGCCAAGCGTGAGCTTGCCGGCCGAATAAGAAGTGCGCATGTAAGGTGCTGCAACGGCAGCAGTCGTCGCCAATGCCGCGCGCTTGATAAATTTGCGACGCGAAACCGTTGTGGTCTTCATGGTACGCGTTACCTCCCGTCTTTGACCCCGCTCTTGCCGGCGGTTGTTGAGGATATGGTCTGGTTGGCCCCCTTGGCGAACTTTCAGACCCAAGGATCGTCACGGACGCTTTTGCGCCTCATCATGATCCGGAACCGTCGGGTTGAGCAAGTCCCGAACAATTCCGGCGCCCTTATAGCACGGCCGGCCAGCCTGTGCGACCAGGAGTCGCAACCTTCCTGCGGATCAGTGGTGCGCCGCGAGGTTTCGTCGGGGGCCACAATTGCCAGGAGATTTTGCGCTTAGACTATCTATCTGGAGAGGCGTGCGCCGCCAACCCGGCCTCGATCGGGCCGAGCCGCGTTTACCATAATCGCTGGCGCCGGACCGGCTTGCGTCGGTTTGGCGCGCTGCCGGCTTCTTAACACGTCTCGCTCAGGCCGCCCGATCGTCCTAAGCTTGGTTAAGCAGCACCCCATGGGCCTCGTCTTCGCTTCGCTTCCGCCCGCCGACCCGTCGCGTCAGGCCATGCGTCTTGCTCATCGCGAGGAGGAAGAGGCGGCAGTTGCGCGGATTTTGACCGAAGCGGCGCTGTCGCCCGAGGCGATCGAGCGCATCGAGCGGCACGCAAGCCGCTTCGTCGCCGAGGCGCGAAAGCACCAGCGCGGCAAGGGCGGCATCGATGCGCTGCTTCACGAATATGCGCTGTCCTCGCCCGAAGGCGTGGCCTTGATGTGCCTTGCCGAGGCGCTGCTGCGGATTCCCGACGCCGCCACGGTGGATCGCCTCATCCGCGACAAGCTCGCGCCAGCGGATTGGGCGAGCCATCTGGGCCATTCCGGCTCGCTCCTGGTCAATGCCTCGACCTGGGCTTTGATGCTCACCGGGCGATTGATCGGCGAGGGCGAGGCGCAGGGCGATCTCGGCCAAGCCCTCCGCCGATTGCTGGCGCGCTCGGGTGAGCCGCTCGTTCGCCAGGCTGTGACGGCGGCGATCCGCGTTCTCGCCCGGCAGTTCGTCATGGGCCGCACCATCGCCGAAGCGCTCGACCGCGCCCGGCCGGCCGAGCGTCAAGGCTATCGTCACTCCTACGACATGCTCGGCGAGGCGGCGCGCGATGCCGGCGATGCCGAACGCTATTTCGCCGCCTATGAGGCGGCCATCGCCGCGATCGGCGCCGCCGCAGGACAGGGCGATGGCATCGCCGACCGACCCGGCATTTCGGTGAAGCTGTCGGCTCTTCACCCCCGCTACGAGGAGAGCCAGCGCGAGCGCGTTCTACGCGAGCTCGGCCCGCGCCTCGACGCGCTGGCGCGGCGCGCACAGGCCGCCGGTATCGGCTTCACCATCGACGCCGAGGAAGCGAACCGGCTCGAGCTTTCGCTCGACCTCATCGAGCGCTTGGCGCTTGATCCCGATCTCGCCGGCTGGAACGGCCTCGGTCTCGCCGTCCAGGCCTACCAGAAGCGGGCCTTGCCGCTGATCGATTGGCTCGCCGCGCTGGCCCGTCGCGGCAAGCGCCGGTTGATGCTGCGGCTGGTGAAAGGCGCCTATTGGGACAGCGAGATCAAGCGCGCTCAGGAGCAGGGGCTCGACGGCTATCCGGTCTTCACCCGCAAGCTCGCCACCGATGTTTCCTATCTCGCTTGCGCCAAGCGGCTGCTCGCCGCACCCGACGCGTTCTATCCGCAATTCGCAACTCACAATGCGCACACCGTAGCGGCGGTGCTCGAGCTTGCGGGCGAGCGGCGCGACTTCGAGTTTCAGCGCCTGCACGGCATGGGCGAAGCGCTCCATGAGCAAGTCGTTGGCAAAGGCGGCCTCGGCTTCCATTGCCGGGTCTACGCGCCGGTTGGCGGCCATGAGGACCTCTTGGCCTATCTCGTGCGCCGCCTGCTCGAGAACGGCGCGAACACCTCTTTCGTCAATCGGCTCGTCGACGAGGCCGCCCCCATCGCGGAGATCGTCGCCGATCCGATCGCCCGATTGGCCGCCCTGACGCAGAAGCGCCATCCTCGCATTCCCGTGCCGCAGGATCTCTATGGCGCGTCGCGCCGCAATTCGCGGGGCATCGATCTGTCCGACCGGTTGCGCCTTGTCCGGCTCGCCGAAGCGATGACCTATGCTGTCGAGCCCTGGCACGCCACACCGATCATCGGCGGTGAAGAGAGGCCAGGCCCGGCGACAGCCGTGCTCGACCCTGCCGATCGGCGCCGTGAGCTCGGCACGGTGGCGACGGCGTCTGCGGCGCAGCTCGACGAGGCGCTGACGCGCGCGGCGGCGGCGGCGCCGGGCTGGGACGCCATCGGCGTCGAGCACCGCGCCGCTTGTCTCGAGCGCGCGGCCGAGCTCATGGAGTCCCGCCACCCGTCACTGCTGTCGCTGATCGTACGCGAGGGCGGGCGGACCCTTCCGGACGCGCTTGCCGAGCTGCGCGAGGCGGTTGACTACTGCCGCTATTACGCCAGCCGCGCCCGCGCCGAGTTTGCGGCGCCGAGCCTGCTGCCGGGCCCGACCGGCGAGCGTGACACGCTGTCGCTGCACGGCCGCGGCGTCTTTGCCTGCATCGCGCCTTGGAATTTCCCGCTGGCCATCTTCACCGGCCAGATCCTCGCCGCGCTCGCCGCCGGCAACGCGGTGATCGCCAAGCCCGCGGAGCAGACGCCGCTCGTTGCTGCCGCCGCGGTTCGCCTGCTGCATGAGGCCGGCGTTCCCGGCGATGTGCTCGCCTTGCTGCCCGGCGACGGCAATCGCGTTGGTGCGCCGCTTGTCGCCGATCCCCGCATCGGCGGCGTCGCCTTCACCGGTTCGACCGAGACGGCGCGCGCCATCAATCTCGCGCTTGCCAAGCGCTCCGGCCCGATCGTCCCCTTCATCGCCGAGACCGGCGGGCAGAATGCGCTGATTGCGGATTCATCGGCGCTTCCCGAGCAGCTCGTCGTCGATGTCCTGGCCTCTGCCTTCAACAGCGCCGGCCAGCGCTGTTCGGCGCTGCGCGTGCTGTTCCTGCAGGAGGACATCGCCCCGCGCGCCATAAGCTTGCTTGCCGGCGCCATGCGCGAGCTCGTCATCGGCGATCCGGGGCTCCTCGCCACCGATATCGGTCCGGTGATCGACGACGAAGCGCGCCAGTCGCTCGAGCGGCATGCCGCGCGTATGGCGCGCGAGGGGCGGCTGATCTGTGCGCTCGATCTGCCAGCGGGCACCGAGCAGGGCAGCTTCTTCGCGCCGCGCGCCTTCGAGATCGACCGCCTCGATCTGCTCGAAGGCGAGGTGTTCGGCCCGATCCTGCATGTCATCCGCTGGCGCGGGGATGCGCTCGACCGCGTCCTCGACGCCATCGCCGCTTCCGGCTACGGCCTGACGCTCGGCATTCACAGCCGCATCGACGAGACGGTGGCACACATCCACCGGCGCCTCGCCATCGGCAACACCTATGTCAACCGCAACATGATCGGTGCCGTTGTCGGCGTGCAGCCCTTCGGCGGCGAAGGCCTGTCGGGTACCGGCCCGAAGGCCGGCGGCCCGCACTATCTGCACCGCTTTGCCGTCGAGCGGACGCTCAGCGTCGACACCACCGCTGCGGGCGGCAATGCCAGCCTTTTGTCGCTGCGTGAAGAGGATCGCTAGGGCGGTTGCCGGGCGCTGCTCAGCGCCGCTCCGGGATCATCTGCATGCCATGCCGGGGGCGCAAGGTGATGAGGCCTTGCGGCTCCACGGGGAAACCGGGCTTGAGGCGCAGCCGATAGCGTTGCGCGACGGTCGTCAGGATCAGCATCGCCTCTGCCATGGCGAAGGCGGCGCCGATGCAGATGCGGGGTCCGGCGCCGAACGGGATATAGGCGAAGCGAAGGCGCGATGCCGCGCGGTCCGGCGCGAAGCGCTCGGGATCAAAGCGCTCGGGATCTTGCCAGAGCCGCGGATTGCGGTGCAACAGCCAGGGCACGATCATGATCTGCGCGCCCTTCGGGATGCGCCGGCCCAACACCTCGTCCTCGCCCATGGCGGTGCGCGACAGCGTATGGGCGGGCGGATAGAGGCGCATCGCTTCTTCGATCACCATGCGAGTATAGGGAAGCTGGCCGAGCTGTTCGTGCCGCGGCGTCCGCCCGCCGAGAACGGCCCCCAACTCCGCATGAAGCTTGGCTTCGACTGCCGGATGCTGCGACAGCAAGTACCAGGTCCAGGTCAGCGCCTGCGCCGTCGTCTCGTGGCCGGCCATGAAGATGGTGACCACTTGGTTGCGCACTTCCTCGGCGCTCATGCCGCCGCCGGTTTCTTCGTCGCGGGCGGCGATGAGACGGGCGAGCAGGTCCTTGGGCTGGGATGCCGGGTCGCGCTCGCGCGCCGCGAGCAGCCGATCGATGGCGCGATCGAACTCGGTGAAGATACGCTCGGGATGGTGGGCAGAGCCTAGCCGTGACAACCAGACCGGCAGCTCGAGCAGATCGGCGAGCCCGGGGCGTACTTCGGCTTGGTAACGCTCGACGCCCTTCTCGACGATGTCGACGATGTCGTCGGAATCGGAGGAGAACATGGTCCGCGAAATGATGTGCAAGGTCGCATGCATCATTGCCGCCGCGACGTCCAGCGCGGTGCCTTGAGGCCGGCTGTCCCATTCGGCTACCAGCCGCTCGGCGATCTCGGTCATGATCGGCGCATAGCCGACGATGCTGCGATGGTCGAAAGCCGGCGCCATGATCCGGCGATGCCGACGCCAGGTCTCGTCTTCGCTTGTCAGCAAGCCGCGGCCAAGGCCGGGCTCGAGCAGGCGACGGGTGATTTCCGTTTTGTGATAATTGGCGGCATTGTCGAGGAGAATGTGCTTTATCGCGCTGGGTTCGTTGACGAAGAAGGTGCGCTTCCAAAACAGCCGGCGCTCGAGGATATCAGCGCTGTAAGCCTCGTGCCGATAGGTGGCGAGCGAATTGTCGCGCAGCACGCGCATGAACTGAAGGAGCGACAGCGGTCTCTCGGGCACGCGCGGCTTGGCAAGACGCGGCGCCGCGGCGCCAGCCTCGCCGTGATTGGTGACGCTCATTCCTCGCCCCCACCGTCCGGTTTAGGGTAAATACCCTAACACTGCCACATTCAGCGTCAAGGCGCGCCAGCGTCCGACGATGCCACCCCGGGGATGGCGGCGCAATCGGCTTCCCCGGGCCTTCTCCGGGCCATATAGTGGCGCCGGAGGAGGTGCCAGTGCCGCGCGACTTCGTCTCTTCGGTCTGCCCGCATGACTGCCCGAGCACCTGCGCCCTCGAGGTGGAGCGCCTCGATCCCGCAACCATCGGCCGGGTTTATGGGCGGAAAAACCATCCCTATACCGCCGGCGTGGTGTGCGCGAAGGTCTCGCACTATGCCGAGCGCCAGCACCATCCTGAGCGGCTGACAACCCCCCTGCGCCGGGTCGGCGACAAAGGGGTGGGCGCGGCGGCCTTCGTGCCGATCGCGTGGGACGAGGCGTTGGACCGGATCACCGAAGCCTTTGCCGCTGCGGCGCGCCGCTATGGCAGCGAAACGGTATGGCCGCATTTCTATGCCGGCACCATGGGCCTGGTGCAGCGCGACGGCATCAACCGGCTGCGCCATGCCATGCGCTACTCGCGTCAGCACTCGACCATCTGCAACGTGCTTTCCGATTCCGGCTGGCTCGCCGGTGCGGGCGTCAAGCGCGGCGTGGACGGGCGCGAGATCCCGCTCGCCGATCTGGTCGTGGTCTGGGGCGGCAACCCGGTTGCGACGCAGGTCAATGTGATGACGCACATCACGCGTGCGCGCAAAGAGCGCGGCGCGACCTTCGTCGTCATCGATCCCTACCGCACGCCGACGGCCGAGGTCGCCGACATCCATTTGGCGCCGCGTCCCGGCACCGATGCCGCGCTCGCTTGCGCGGTGATGCATGTGCTGTTTCGCGAAGGCTATGCCGACCGTGCCTACATGGCGCGCTATACCCGCGGCGCCGAAGCGCTCGAGGCGCATCTCGCCACCCGTGATCCCGCCTGGGCATCGGCTATCACCGGGCTTTCGGAGCGCGATATCATCGATTTCGCCCGGCTTTATGGTCGCACCAAGCGCAGTTTCTTGCGCATCGGCTACGGCTTCTCGCGCAGCCGCAATGGCGCCATGCAGCTCTTCGCGGCGAGCTGCCTGCCGGCGGTCACCGGCGCCTGGCAGCACGAGGGTGGCGGCGCGCTCTATGCCAATGGCGCCGGCATCTACAAGCTCAACCGCAGCCTCATTGAAGGACTCGACGCGGTCGATCCCAAGACGCGCATCCTCGACCAGTCGCGCATCGGTCCGATTCTGACCGGCGACCGGCGCGACCTCGGCGACGGGCCACCGGTGACCGCGCTGCTCATCCAGAACACCAACCCGCTCGTCGTGTCGCCGGACTCGAACAAAGTGCGTCGCGGATTTCTACGCTCCGATCTCTTCACCTGCGTGCACGAGCAGTTCATGACCGAGACGGCGGCGATGGCCGATATCGTGCTCCCGGCGACGACGATGTTGGAGCACGACGACATCTACACCGCCGGCGCTCACACCTTCCTTCAGGTCGCGCGCAAAGTGATCGAGCCGCCGGGCGAGGCGCGCTCCAACCATTTCGTCGTTTGCGAGCTGGCGAAGCGACTTGGCGCCGATCATCCCGGCTTCGCGATGACGGAATGGGAAATCATCGACGGCACGCTCGCCGCCTCCGGATTGCCCGATGCCGCGACCATCTATGACCGCGGCGGGCACGACCTGGCGCTGCCTTTCGCGACGGCGCATTTCCTCGACGGCTTCGGCCATGCCGACAAGCGCTTCCATTTCGATCCCGATTGGGCCGCGATCGGCCGCAACCATCAGGCGCTGCCCCGCCTTCCCGATCAGGTTGCGGTGATCGACCGCTCCGATGCCGAGCATCCCTTCCGCATGGTGGCACCGCCGGCGCGCTCCTTCCTCAACACCACCTTCAACAACCTGCCCTCGAGCCTCGGGCGCGAGGGCAGACCCGTCGTGCGCATCCATCCCGACGACCTTGCCGCGCTTGGTCTTGGCGATGGCGATCGCGTCAGGCTCGGCAATCGCCTCGGCACCGTGCTGCTCCATGCCCGCGCTTTCGACGGGCTGCAGCGCGGCGTCCTGGTGGTCGAAGGCATCTGGCCTAACCGCGCGTTCGACGAAGGCATCGGCATCAACGCTCTGACCAGCGCCGATCCCGGTCTGCCCAATGGCGGAGCCGTCTTCCACGATACCGCGGTCTGGGTGCGCGCCGCATGACGGCGGATGCAGCGCTCGATGTCTCGCCGCTCTGGCCTGCCGTGCTCGATCATCTTCGCCTTGATTCACCGGACCCAAAGGCGCTTGCTGCCTTTTATGCGCGAGTGCTCGGGATGAGCGTCTCGCGCCTCGACGGGGACAGCTATCTCGCGGAAGGTCACGAGCGGCGGCTGGTGATCGGCCGCGGCGAGAAGCGCGGCCATCCCTGGAATGC
>JASHUO010000483.1 GCA_030039975.1 Alphaproteobacteria bacterium | reverse complement strand
TATCTGAGTGCGTTCGATAAATGGATATCCGATACCTATTCGATCAGAAGCGGCGTCGGTATCGACGAGTTACACAATTGGCTGGTTCAGTATTGCCTGTCACATCGAGAAGCGAAGTTCTACCAAGCTGTAGAAGCTTTCGTCGATCTCCACTTTGCCAAGCGAACTTCATCGGATCCCAGCGGCCCGAGGCAGTGAGAAGCGGCGGCACGTATTGAAGAGCGGGTGGCGCGAGCCATCTGGCGCGGGCCGTCGCATGCACCGCCAGGGCGAAGCCAGGAACGCAGGCAACGATCCGGGTCACCCCAGTCTCGTTTCGCGCCGGGCGCTGATGCCGGCCTGGGGCCGCGCACGGGAATCGGCGATCGGCGCGAGAGCGTCGACGCACATAGGCTTGATTTTCAACGATGAATGCGGTGGAGGCCGGAAGCGGAATCGAACCGCTGTACGAGGATTTGCAGTCCTCTGCATAGCCACTCTGCCATCCGGCCGGGAACGCTGACATATAGGCTGGGGCGGGAAGGGGGGTCAAGGCGCCGGGCGGGGCAGCCAAGGATTGTGTTCGCCGCAGCCCGCCTTTATAAGTCGGCTCGATTGGTGGGCAGAATCCGGCGGAGCTTCATGATCGACTACGCAACGGCGCGTCTCACCATGGTCGAAAGCCAGCTTCGCACCAACAAGGTGACCGATGAGGGCGTGCTCGATGCGTTTTTGGCGGTCCCGCGCGAGCGCTTCGTGCCGCCTTCGCTCAGCGGCACGGCCTATGTCGACGACGATCTGCCGCTCGGCCACGGCCGTTACTTGATGGAGCCGATGGTTCTCGCGCGGCTGCTGCAGATCGCCGAGATCGGCCGCGAGGATCGCGTGCTCGAGATCGGCTGCGCCAGCGGTTATGGTACGGCGCTGCTCGCGCGCCTCGCGCGCAGCGTGGTTGCGATCGAGACCGATGTCGAGCTGCTGCGGCAGGCGATGACGCGGCTGCGCGAGCTCGGCATCGGCAATGCCGCCGTGCTCGAAGCGCCGCTCACCGGCGGATATCCCGGCCGCGCGCCCTATGATGTTATCCTCTTCGAAGGCGCGGTCGCGGGCATCCCGACGGCCATCGCGCATCAGTTGGCCGATCGCGGAAGGCTGGTCGCGGTGGTGCAAGAGGAGGGAGCCATGGGCCGAGCCGTGCTGATGACGTCGGCCGGCGGTACGCTGTCGCGCCGCGCGGCCTTCGACGCGACGGTGCCCCTGCTGCCGGGTTTCCAGCCGGAGCCGAGCTTCGTATTCTAAGCAGGGACCAGAACGGATATCGGATCATGCGCCGCCATCTCTTCGCCTCTTGCGCCATGGGAGCGCTGCTTCTGGCCGCGGCCGGGGGCGCGCGCGGCGAGACCCTGACCGACGCGCTGGTCGATGCCTACACCAACAACCCGCAGATCCTCGCCGAGCGCGCCAATCTCCGCGCCACCGATGAAGGCGTGCCGCAGGCGCTCTCCGGCTGGCGGCCGACGGTGACCTTCACTGGCTCGATCGGCGCCCAGCACCTCGACAACTCACCGACAGAGCCCACCGCCCCCAACACCAAGACAGTGCCGAAAATCGCTGACCTCAATATCAACCAGCCGCTCTACAGTGGCGGCCGCACCGTCGCCTTGACGGCCGAGGCGGAGAAGAACATCGAAGCCGAGCGGGCGCGCAATATCGCCACCGAGGAGTCAGTGTTCTTGAGCGTGACGCAGGCCTATCTCGATGTCGTCCGCGACCAGGCGACACTCGATCTCAGCATCAACAACGAACAGGTGTTGCGCCGCCAGCTCGAAGCAACCAACGACCAGTTCCAGGTCGGGGCCGTGACGCGCACCGATGTGGCGCAGGCCGAGGCGCGGCTTGCCGGCGCTACCGCCTCGCGCCAGCAGGCCGAAGGCAATCTGCAGGTGAGCCGCGCCAATTATGCCCGCGCCGTCGGCCATGTGCCGCCGGGACGGTTGGCGCAGCCGACCCTTACCCCGGTGCTGCCCGCCAATCGCGACGATGCGCTGAACCTCGCCACCTTCAAGAACCCGACGGTGATCGCCGGCATCTTCGCCGAGGATGCGGCGCGCGATGCGGTCGACGCGACGCGCGGCCAGCTGCTGCCGCAGCTTGCACTCGTCGGCGACCTGAACCAAAGCAACGAGACCCTGGCCGTCGGCCACAATGTCACCACCAGCTCCGTCGTCGCGCGCGTGACCATGCCGCTCTATGAAGGCGGCAACATCTACTCGCAAACCCGGCAAGCGATCCAGATCGTGGGGGTGCGCCAAGGCCAGACCGACGATGCGCGCCGCGCCTCGATCCAAGGCGCAACGCAGGCCTGGGAGCAGATCGTTTCCGGACGGGCACAGATCGTCTCGCTGGAATCGACGATCAAGGCTGCCGATATCGCGCTCGACGGCGTCCGGCAGGAAGCGACGGTCGGCTCGCGCACCGTTCTCGACGTGCTCAACGCCGAGCAGGAGCTGTTCACCGACCGTGTGCAGCTCGTCACCGCGCAGCACGACCTTGCGGTCGCGGAGTTCACGCTGGCCAGTCAGATCGGACGTCTCACCGCCGCCGATCTGCGTCTCCCCGTCAAGCTCTACGAGGTCGACCGGCATTACGAGTCGGTGCGCAACAAATGGCTGGGTTTCGGCGCAAAGGACTAGAATCATCGCGGCGGAAACCCGCGAATCGGGCGGTCCGGCTGGTGTTTTGCCCTCGCTTCTTCTACTCTAGCTCAGGGTTACGCGAGTTGGGTTGAGCATCATGTCGGACCCGAAGGGGCAGCACGAGCCGTCGATGGAGGAGATCCTCGCCTCCATCCGGCGCATCATCGCCGAGGATGGAGACACGGCTGCGGCACCGGCCGCGGTAGCGGAAAAGCCGCAGCGCGGCGAGGAAGTCCTCGAGCTGACCGAGGTGGTGGAAGAGGACGGCACGGTCGTCAGCATCTCGGCGGGAAACAAAAAGCCCGCTGTCGAGCCGCCGCCACCGCCGCCCCGGGCGATGTTCGATGTCGAAGCCGCGGCCCCACCGCGCGCCGAGCCCGAACCGCCGCCTCCGCCGCCCCCACCCCCTCCACCCGCGCCACCGCCGCCCAGCTTCGAGAGCGAAGTAGAGCGGCTGGTCTCGGAACGGACGGCGGCCGCTTCCGTGTCGGCGTTGTCGCAGCTGAGCGCGCTCGGCGCGCGCGACCAGCTCGGCAGCATGCCGCTCGGCGATGCCGGGCGCACGCTCGAGGATCTCGTGCGCGAATTGCTGCGCCCGATGCTGCGCGACTGGCTCGATGCCAACCTGCCGCAGCTCGTCGAGCGGCTGGTGCAGGAAGAGATCCGGCGCATGTCGCGCGAGGCGCAGAGCCGCTGAGCGGCCCTCGTTGAAAGTAGCGAAAATGCCTGAGTCAGCGCGCGAGATCGTATGCGCCCCACCTCACCTGCGATCGTCCGCGCGGTAGCCATGCTCGACAAGACCTATCGTCCGGCCGAGGTCGAGACGGCGATATATCGGGATTGGGAAAAGTCGGGCGCTTTCGCTTCGCACCCCGATTCACCCGCCCAGCCCTACTGCATCATGATGCCGCCGCCCAATGTGACGGGCAGCCTGCATATGGGCCACGCGCTCACCTTCACCATCCAGGATATCCTCATCCGCTATCACCGCATGCTGGGCCGCGACGCGCTGTGGCAGCCGGGCACCGATCATGCCGGCATCGCGACGCAGATGGTGGTGGAGCGGCAGCTCGCGCTCGAGCAATCGAGCCGCTTGAAGCTCGGCCGCGCCGCTTTCGTCGAGCGCGTCTGGCAGTGGAAGGCGGAATCGGGCGGCACCATCACCCGCCAGCTCCGCGCGCTCGGCGCCTCGGCCGATTGGCGCCGCGAGCGCTTCACCATGGACGAGGGGTTGTCGGCCGCGGTGCGCAAGGTCTTCGTCACGCTCTACAAGGAAGGCCTCATCTATCGCGACAAGCGCCTCGTCAATTGGGATCCGAAGCTCCACACCGGCATCTCCGATCTCGAGGTCGAGAACCAGGAGACCAAGGGCTCGCTGTGGTATTTCAATTATCCCATCGAGGGCGAGCCCGGCCGTTTCA
This sequence comes from Alphaproteobacteria bacterium, assembly GCA_030039975.1. Lineage (GTDB taxonomy): Bacteria > Pseudomonadota > Alphaproteobacteria > ATCC43930 > CGMCC-115725 > DAHUYF01. Next base: position 115 of record JASHUO010000483.1, on the reverse strand, counting down.
TCACGGTCGCGACCACGCGGCCAGAGACCATGCTCGGCGATACCGGCGTCGCGGTTCATCCCGAGGATGAGCGCTACCGCGACCTCGTCGGCCGGCACGCCATCCTGCCGCTGGT
>JASHUO010000482.1 GCA_030039975.1 Alphaproteobacteria bacterium | reverse complement strand
TCATGACGCGTGCGCCGAGGCCGTAGAGGCGGCCGAGCGCGGCGAATGCGGCATCATAGAGGCTTGCCCCCATGCCGACGCCGAGCACGGCCCAGGCGACGAAATAGCCGACGCGGCTATGGGCGAGTGCGAGCGCGACGAGGCCGATCGCGACAAGGAGGGCGCCAGCCGAGAGCACGCGCGATCCGCCGCGGCGCTCGATGAGCTTGCCGACCGTCGGCGACACCAGCCCGGCTATGACGAGGCCCAGCGACAGCCCGGCAATGACGGTGGCGAGCGACCAGCCCGTATCCGCGGCAACGGGCTTGGCAATGACGGTCACCAGATAATACGTCGAGCCCCAGGCGATCCATTGCGTTCCGCCGAGCACGGCGATGACGCCGCCTCGCCCACCTGTGCGTGGGTTCCAGCCAAAATCGCGTATCCAAGCTGCGGAAGCGGCGAGGCGACGAGGCATTGCACCCTTGATCACGCGTCTGGCCGAAGGCCGTCACAAGCCTACCAAGAGGCGACCCCTCGGACACCCGAAATTATTGAGTGCCCAACATTCTCACGCCGACATCTGCGTCGCGTTGCTGCCACTTCTCGCCGCCCTCTCTATGATCGACTGTGCCAAGACAACATTCCAGTGTTGCGCCTAGAGAGGAGAGCCCCGATGTACAACCAGAGCGTTATCGACGGTTTTGCCTGGACTTATGGACCACGAGACCTGCTGCGGCGCTATGCGACCCTGCTCGCGCGCGACCTGCACGAGCTGGGGCTGCACCTCCGCATATCGGCGGAGTTCGACCGGCTGATTGCGCTCAGCAAGCAGCATAGCGAGAACTGGCCGGCGCTTTCGCCGATCTTCAATCCGAGATACTGCGAGCTTACCAGCGACAACGCCTTTCTCATCGAGTGCGTCGACGAGTTCGGCGACACGGTCGTGACCAGCGCCGGACGCCTTTACGATCACGGCGACAGGAGCCTCGCCGACGATCTGCGCTCGCTTCGAATCTTCTACGACGATCCGGCCCCTTACCTCGCGAGCGACGCAGTGGAGGTCAGCGCACCCTCCGCTTATCACATCTTCGGCCGCACCGGATATTCGGGCGCCGTTTGGGTACGGCCGGATCACCGCCGCCACGGGCTGACCAAGATCATTCCGCGGCTGACGCGAAGCCTCTTGCTGACGCGCTGGAACACGCCTGTGTTCTGGGCGACCATCGCGCCGCATCTCGACGCGATCGGTGTCACCCGCGCCTACGGCTCCTGGCACGTCGAGAACGCCGTCGTTGCGCATATGCCGCTCTGGCAGGGCGACTGCACGGTGCTGTTCTTGTTGATGGGCCAGGCGACGCTGATCCGCGACATCGCGCAGTCGGTCGAGAGCTACGAAGCCAATACCGGGACCTCGCGCTGGATCGATACCGCGGTCGCGAACAAATCGCTGTCGCCGGCGCGCCACGGCACGATGAGCCGGTCGTAACGCACTTTGAGGGACGCCGCCGTCTCCGTGCGAACGGTCGCGCGCACGGATTCGAGCCGGGGATGGCGGCGCCACAAAGTCTCCGCGTAGGCGTCGGCAACCCAGGTGCCGTAGTCGCGGTCGCGATGATGCTGGTAGAAATCGCGGCCGACGATCAGAAGCGACTCGCAAGGCCGCATGATCATGATCCCGGAACCGAAATGCTCCGTGATCAACGCCGATCCCTGCGCCGCTTTGCGCACGAGAATCATGCGGTGCATCAAGCTCTGCGCTTCGATCGCCTGAAGCACCTCGTCATCGAATTCGCCACGCCGGTCCTTCCAGAGATCGATGATCGGCCGAACCATGGCGAAAGGCGGCGTCGCCAGGTTGCGCAGGTGGCGGCGCACCGCGTAGTGCGGCACTTTGATCTCGATCGGCGGACCAGCCGCGAGCTGCTCGGCACGCTCGATGAAAGCGAAGACGCTGGTGAAGAGCTCGGCCTGGGTCTCGGGGCCGATGCGGCTGACGAGCAGGACGCGGGGCGGCGTGATGTCGTTGAGCACTTGGAGCGCGCCGGCGAGCGCGACGCGCGAGAACGTGCCCGGCTGCACGGTGACGCGGACGCCGTCCTCGATCGAGCGAATATGGATGAACCCCCGTTCGCTGACGGCGAACTGCGCAACATCGATCCGCACATCGCGATATCCGAGCCGGCGCGCCACGGCGGGGTCGTTGGCGACCCAGGAGCGACCCTCCTCATCGATCAGGATACTGACGGCCATGCCATCCTTCGGACCTCGCGCGGCGCCGCCGCGACTCGGTCACTGCGCTCCGGTCTCGGCTCCGGGCGGGATCTCGGCGATGAGCGTCGCCAGCAGACGGCGCAGCTCCGTGCGCAACGCCTCCGAGCGCAGCGCGCGATAGGCGCACACCAACCCCACCTCCTCGGCCGTGAAGTTGAGCGAAGCTTCCCTTTCTTCGGTCGGCCGCACGTAATCCTTGGCGAAGAAGGCGAGATCGACACCGAGGAATGCTGCGGCCTTGACCATCCGGCCGGCCGAGAGGCGGTTCTCACCGGTCTCGTATTTCTGCACGGCCTGAAAGCTGACCTCGAGGGCATCGCCGAGCTGCTGCTGACTTACGCCGGCGAGGTGACGGGCAAGGCGCAGCCGCTCGCCCGCATAAAGGTCGTGTTCGCTGCGCCGCGTTCGCCGCTGCGGACGCGCCGGGCTGGGCAGTTGCTGATCGGCGATCTTCATCACTCTCCCCGCGAAAGTTCGCACAGCGGCGGCCGCCACCACCTGTCATAGAAGATACACCAGAGCCTAGCTTTGGCGAAAGCGCCGTCAGGCGTGGCGGGCGATCTCGTCGAGCACCAGCCCCCGGCAGGTCAGGGGCGCCTCGAAGATCATCATATGACCGGTTCCCCCCAGAGTCGTTAATCGCGCGCCGGCGATGCGTGCCATCATCTCGGGTAGTGTCGCGCTTACCCAGCTCCGATCGGGCGTATCGGGGTCGAGCGGCCATGCCCGCGCAGCGAAGGCAAACACGGCGAGATCGCGCGCCGGCAGCGCCAGCCAGGGTGCATAGGAGCCGGCAGCACAGCCGTTGGCATGCGCCACGAGCAATGCTGGCGCGCGCGCCGGGCCGCGCCAGCAATAGACCGGCAGCACCGCGCGCCGTCACCAGCAAGGTCTCGTCCTCGCCCAAAAAACCGGCAGTGGCCATATCGTCGCTGCGGCTTGTGCTGGTTAGGCGGTTTACTGCATTCTCTGCCGCCCGCAAGGCGCCGCGAAGACGAGGCCATGGACACCAGGAACCCGCAACGACCGGGCGGCAACGGCATCGAGCTCGGCATGCTGACGACCCTGCTCGGCTATCACCTGCGCCGCGCTCAGGTGGCGGTGTTTCAGCATTTCGCCGAGACCGTGGGGGCGGCCGACATCACGCCCGGCCAATTTGGCGTGCTCACGGTCATCGCCGGCAATCCTGGTCTCAGCCAGACGCAGCTCGGCAACACCCTCGGGATCGATCGCTCGACGGTGGTTGCGGTCATCGACCGGCTCGAGGATCGCGGCCTGGTGCTGCGCATGTCTGCGCCCAACGACCGCCGCTCGCACGCGCTGCAGCTCTCCGAACAAGGCGCGAGCTTGCTGAAGCGCCTCGAGGAAATGGTGCGCGCGCATGAGCGCCACATCAGCCGCGAGCTCAGCGCCGAGGATCAGCGCCAGCTGCTGCGGCTCCTCGATCGCGTCGCGCGCAGCGACTGAGCGGGTCACACCCGCCGCTGCTGCGCGAAGGCCTGGCAGGCCGCACCGAAGGCGGCGAAGAGCGCGCGGCCGAAATCATTCTCCATGACGCGATATTCCGGATGCCATTGGATGCCGACGACGAAGGGCGCCTCGAGATGGCGCACCGCCTCGATCTGGCCGTCCGGCGCCGTCGCCTCGACCGCAAGGCGCGGCGCAAGCCGGTCGATACCCTGGGAATGCAATGAATTGACCGTGAGTTCCGGCGCGCCGGCGAGACGCATCAGCGCGCCGCCGGGTGCGAGGTGCACGGCATGCGCGCTATGGGCATAGCGCACCTGGAGCTCGCCTTGCGGCGCGCGATGGTCGAGCCGGCCGGTGACCTCGTGGACACGCTGATGCAACGTGCCGCCGAGCGCGACGTTGAGCTCCTGGATGCCGCGGCAGATGGCAAGCACCGGCATGCCCGCGGCCACGGCGCCACGGATCAGCGGCAGCGTGAGCGCGTCGCGCTGCGGATCATGCAAGGTCCCCTCGGCGCTGGGCTCGCCATCATAGTGATGCGGCTCGACATTGGAGCGACTGCCGGTGAGGAGCAGCCCGTCGACACGGCGCAGCACGTCTTCGGCGCTGACGCGCGCGGCGAGCGCCGGGATCAGCAGCGGCAGAGCGCCGGCCGCGTCGCTCACCGCGGTAATGTATTTCTCGCTTACCCAATGCGTCGGATGGTCGCCCTGGAGCCGCGTGCAGCACGGCAAACCCACCACGGGCAACAGGTCGAGGCACGTCCTTGGCATGAGCGCACCTTGACCCGATCGCGCCGGTGATGCAAGCCGCGGTTGATGCGGTGGATCCGTCGGCGGCGCCCCTGAAAAGACCGGGCGACAGCGCGTCTAGTGACGCGTGCCAGGCCCGCGGACGACCGTCACGCCCGCCTCGGTCTCGACCGTTGCCCGTGCCGGAGGCGCCGCTGGCGGCGGCGCGTACGCAGCGGCCGGTCCTCCGGCGAGGACCATCACCGTGCCCGGGCCGCCGGCCGGCCCGCCATCCCAATCCGCCCAATCTCCCCAACCCCACCCCGAGCCCCAAGGGCCGAAAAACCGCGAGCGGGTGCGGAAATTCGTGAAGTGCTTGGCGAAATGCCCCTGGTGGAAACCGAAGAAGACATGCGCCCCGCCGCGGCTTCCCGCGGCGGCGGGCAGCGCGCTTAAGGCGACCAGCAGCAAGCCTAGGGACAGGGAACGACGCATGACCGGCCTCCTCCGGCGATCGCTGAGCGACATCATAGAACGCATCCAGCGCCGCCTTACTGCACGGCCCCCGGCGTCTGACGGATCCAGACGAAGAGATCGGGGTTGAGCGTCACGCCGTAATGCGGATCCTCGAGCATCACCGTCACTTGCTTCTGCTGCGGATCGATCACCGTCCATTGGCGCAATTCGAGCGGGCGCTCGCTCATCACCACGGTGAGGTTGCCGCGATCGGGATGGGCGGTCTCGGCCATGGCGATGCGCAGCACGCCGGGCTCACGCCGGAAGCCGGTGACGGTGACGTCGCCGGTGAGCTTGATCTCCGGGCGCAACAGGAACCAGGCAGGGGTGTCTTCGACGCCGATCTGCTGCAGCTGCTGCAGCTGTTTGTCCCAATAGAAGACGTCGCTGCCGTCGGAGACGATGAGCACCGGTGTCGGCGGATCATAGACGATGCGCATCTTGCCCGGGCGCTGCAGATAGATCGTACCCGATGAGACGCCGCCATCCTGGGTGAATTGCTGAAAGCGCGACTGCAGCGAGCGGATGTCGTTGAGGTAGCGCTGCACCTGCAGCACGTCGCCCTGGTCTTGCGACGAGAGCCGTGCCGCGGGCGCTTGCGCAGCGCGCGCCGGCACTGCCGCGAAGGCGGTTGCGGCGGCGAGCGAAGCCAGAAGGCTGCGGCGGGAGAGCTGGGTCATAGGCAGGCTACGATATAGGCAGCGGCTTGGCTGACGGGAAGGACCGCAGAGACGGATTTCCATGGGTGCAGCGCGCTGCCGCTACTCTATGTTGCGCGCCAGCACCTCGCGCTTGCCCACATGATTGGCGGCGCTGACCACGCCTTCCGCCTCCATGCGCTCGATGATGCGCGCGGCGCGGTTGTAACCGATCTGGAGATGGCGCTGGACGAAGCTGGTCGAAGCCTTGCGCTCGCGGCAGACCAGCGCCACCGCCTGATCGTAGAGCTGGTCGCCGGAGCCGCCGCCCTCGCCATCGCCGCCAAAGCCTTCGCCGCCCTCCTCCGCCTCGTCATCCGCGGTGATGTCGTCGACATAGACCGGCGGCCGGCCGTTCTCCTTGAGGAAGCGCACCACCTGCTCGACCTCCTGGTCGGAGACGAAGGGCCCGTGCACGCGGGTGATGCGGCCGCCGCCCGCCATGTAGAGCATGTCGCCGCGGCCCAGCAGCTGCTCGGCGCCGCTTTCGCCGAGGATGGTGCGGCTGTCGATCTTCGAGGTCACCTGGAAGCTGACGCGCGTCGGGAAGTTCGCCTTGATCGTGCCGGTGATGACATCGACCGACGGGCGTTGCGTCGCCATCACGATATGGATGCCGGCGGCGCGCGCCATCTGGGCCAGACGCTGGATTGCGGCCTCGATGTCCTTGCCGGCCACCAGCATGAGATCCGCCATCTCGTCGACGACGACGATGATGAGCGGCAGCGGCGTGGTGTCGAGCGGCTGGTCCTCGAAGATCGGCTGGCCCGTCTCGGCATCGAAGCCCGTCTGCACCTTGCGCATCAGCGCCTCGCCGCGCGTCGCCGCTTCGGCGAGGCGCTGGTTGTAGCCCTCGATGTTGCGCACGCCGAGCTTCGACATGGCGCGGTAGCGATTCTCCATCTCGCGCACCGTCCATTTGAGCGCGACCACGGCCTTGCGCGGATCGGTCACCACGGGGCACAGCAGATGCGGGATGCCGTCATAGACCGAAAGCTCCAGCATCTTGGGGTCGATCATGATGAAGCGGCATTGCTCCGGCGGCAGGCGGTAGAGGATGGAGAGAATCATCGTGTTGATGCCGACCGACTTGCCGGAGCCGGTGGTGCCGGCGATGAGGAGATGCGGCATGCGCGCGAGATCGGCGATCACCGGCGCACCGCCGATATCCTTGCCGAGCACCAAGGTCAGCCGCGCCGCGGTGCGCTCATAGGCCTCCGAGGCGAGAAGCTCGCGCAGATGCACCATCTCGGCCTTGGTGTTGGGCAGCTCGATGCCGATGACGTTGCGGCCGGGCACGACGGCGACGCGCGCTGAGATGGCGCTCATCGAGCGCGCAATGTCGTCGGCAAGCCCGATGATGCGCGAGGCCTTGATGCCCGGCGCGGGCTCGAGCTCATAGAGCGTCACCACCGGGCCCGGGCGCACTTTGACGATCTGGCCGCGTACGCCGAAATCCTCGAGCACGGATTCGAGCATGCGCGCATTCTGCTGCAGCGCGTCCTCGTTGATCTCGGTCGTGCGCGCCGGCGGCGGTGCGGCGAGCAGATCGAGCGGCGGCAGCAAATGCCGGTCGGCGGGGCCGAGATCGAGTGTCGCCTGGCGCGCCGCTTCGCGCTTGGCGGAGCGCTGCGGCAGATCCACCGACGCACGGCGCCGCGCGATCTTCTCTACTTTCGGCCGTTCCTCCTCGGCCCCCTCGGTTTCGTCCTCGGCCTCGCTCTCGCCCTCGCCATCAAGGCTCGGCTCGTGCCGGACGCGCTCGACGCTCGCTTCCGACCGCGCCGCAAGCCGTGCGATCAAGCCGCCGATCCCGGCGAGCAGGGCGATCCAGCGCGATCGTGACTCGCGCGGCTTGGCGCGCCCGGTGCGCTCGGCCGGAATGACGTTGCGCCAATCATCGATCGAGAGGCCGGTGACGAAGAGCAGCAGCAGCGATGCCAACGCCACCGCGGCGAGCGCAGCGAGCGGTCCCGGCACCCCGACGTCGACGATGGCGGCGCGCAGCAGCTTGCCGGTGAAGCCGCCGAGCCCGGCGACGGCGGGCCAAAGCCGCGGCGCCGGCATCACCGCCAGCGCGAGCGCGAAGAGCAGCAGCATCGGCAACAGCAAGGCAAGGCGGAGCGACAGCCAGTCGAGACCCCGCCCGAGCAGGAGTCGCACCGACCAATAAAGCAGGATCAGCGGCAGCAGCGCCGCGGCAAGGCCGAAGCTCTGGAACAGCAGGTCGGCGAGCGTTGCGCCGGGCCGGCCGAGAATGTTGCTCGGCAGCGCATCGACGGCGTGGTCCCAGGACGGATCGGCGTGGTTGTAGCTGATGAGGGCGAGCGCCAGCAGTACCGTTGCGACCAGCAGCACGAGCCCCAACGCTTCGAAGAGCAGCCGGCGCGGCAGGCGCTGTTCGGCGCTTTCGGTCATCGTCACCATGGTGCCTCGTCCTCTTGGCATGGCTCCATCACAGCACCTGGCGCAGCCGATCGAGCCCGGCAGCGACCGTCATATCGTCATGCACCAGCGCGAGGCGGATATAGCGCCGGCCTGGATTGTCGCTCTCCCGGCTCTCGGCGATATAGGCACCGGGCAGCACCCGGACCGCCGCGTCGCGCCACAGCCGCTTTGCCGCCTGCTCGCCATCGCCGACATCGAGCCAGAGAAAAAAGCCGCCCGGCGGGCGGTAGAAGCCAAAGCGGCCGGCGAGCCGCGTCTCGGCAACGTCGAATTTGCGGCGATAGAGCGCGCGATTGGAGTCGACATGCGCCTCGTCCTGCCACAGGGCGGTCGCGGCGAGCTGCAGCGGCAAGGGCACCTGCGCGCCGCCATAGCTCCTGAGGTGCTGGAAGCGGGCGATGAGATCGGGATCGCCCGCGACGAAGCCGCAGCGCATTCCAGCGGCGTTGGACCGCTTGGACAGCGAGTGGAAGACGAGCACGTTGCGGAGATCGCCGCCCAGGGCGAAGCAGGCTTCGAGCGCACCGGGCGGCGGCGTCCCGTCATAGATCTCGCAATAGCACTCGTCGACGGCGAGGACGAAGTCCCAGTCCCGCGCCAGCTTGATCGCCTTTTCCAGATAAGCGCGGCTGGCGATGGCGCCTTGCGGATTGGCGGGTGTGCAGAGATAGAAGAGCGCGCAGCGCTCGAGGTGATCGGGCCGGATCGCGTCGAGATCCGGCAAGAAACCGCTCTCGGCGGTGGCGTCGAGCGTCACCACCTCGGCGCCGGCGACGACCGGCGCGCCGGCGTAGACGAGATAATGGGGATTGGGCAGCAGCACCACCGGAGGCTTCCCGGCCTTGGCCTCGGGCACGGTAAGCAGGCCGGCCTGGAACAGGCCTTCCTTGGTGCCGCTCAGCGCCAGCACGTGGCGCTCAGCCAAAATCATGCCGGGAGGGAGCCGGTAGCGGCGCTGGAGCCAGGCGGCGCACGCGGCGCGGTATTCCGGCGTGCCCTGCATCGGCGGGTAGCGGTTCCAGAGATGGCCGCTCTCGGCGAGGAGGCGCGCGACCAAAGCCGGCGTCTCGTGCTGCGGCTCGCCCACCGACATCATCACCGGCGGCGTGTTTGCGCGCGGCTGGATCTCGGCGAGCAAAGCGCCGAGGCGGGCAAACGGATTTTCGGCAAGCCGCGCCAGGCGCGAATTGATCGGCAAGCGGAGTCCTCTGGCAAATCGCCGGGCGCGGCCCGTCCGGCACAAAGCGGCAACATCATACGCCGACATGGTGAATCCGCCAAGTCTCGCGACGGTGCTTCTCTGACAAAACGGTGTTGCATCAGAACAATGGCGAAATCCGCTCAGATGTCGCTGTAACACCCGATGTTAGCGGGAATTTAAGCCGAGTGGCATACACCTGCACTCTCAATCTTGTGGCTAGAGCGAGCGATGGCGGACGGGACCGACGCGGTTGGGTTGAGCATGATGAGCATAGCCGACATGCTGCTCGTCGTTGGTCCTCCCCACATCTCACCGCCCATTCTGCGGCCGGTGCTCGACTATTGGGATTTGAAACGCGGGACGCGAGTAATGCCGGCGCGCCGGGACATCGATCCCTCGGAGCTCAAGCCCTACCTCCCTCATCTCTGCCTGTTCGAACCGCTCCCGAGCGGCGAATTTCTGTTGCGATTGATGGGCAGCGAAATCACGGACCGCTATGGCCGCAATGGGACCGGCAAGACGCTACGGGAAGCCGCCGCCGAGCACGCTCTGACGCTCGACATCGTCACCCGCACGCTGCTTGCCGTGACCACGCATCGCCGGCCTGTGCTCGCCTCAGGGACATTGGCGTCGATCGGGCAGGAGCACGTCCTCTCGGAGGCGCTGCTGCTGCCGCTTTCCGATGACGGGGCCAACGTGAACATGATCTTGAGCGCAACCCGCTATTCGCGAGCGACGCCTGGCGCCTGAAGACCGCTTCTTGCTGCTGCGAGCCTTGGCAGCGGCAAGGCCGAATATAGAGGCCGCGCTGGCAGACGCGCCATTGTTGTGCAATAGTCACCAGTAGAAGACGACCGACGGCTGCACGTCTTACGGGAGAATCCATGCCGGGCGAGAGTCAAACGGTTGTGCAGGACCCAGCAAAGACGCTAGACGGTCTGAGCTATTTCATCGATCCCCCCCACCTGACGCAGCCGGTGCTGCGGCCGGTCCTCGATTACTGGGAGGAAAAGCGCTCCGGCCGGAAGCTGCCGCTGCGCAGCGACATCGATCCGCTGGAGCTGAAGGCCTATCTGCCCCACCTCTTTCTGATCGACGCGCTGCCCGGCGCCGAATTCCGCTACCGGGTGGTCGGCGGCGAGATTACCGAACGCTATGGCCGCAACAGTACCGGCAGGACCGTGCGCGAGGTCTACGCGGGGTTCCCGCTCATTGCCGATTGGCTCACCGACATGATGTTGGCGGTGACGCGTTTGGCGCGGCCGGTCTTGGCCTCGGGCCCGCTCACTGCCATCGGCAAAGAGCATGTTCTTTCGGAAGCGCTACATCTGCCGCTGGCCGATGCGGCGGGGAGCATCAAGCAGATTTTTGGCGCAACTTGCTATCGGACGCGCAGGCACGGCTGACGCGGCGTCGTCTCCCCGCGTGCGGCGATGACAAAAACGTGATTCGCCCCGATCGATGATGTCCTGATCGCTGAAGGACGGCGCGCTCGCTGAAGAATGCGGGGCACGCCGCCACTTTTCGCATTCGCCGAAGAGTCCTTTCACCGCCTGTCGGATAACGGCACAGCGCTTTGACCCCTATCTCCTCTCCGGGGCGGGGGTCTTCAGATGGAAGGAATTCGAGCGATGACCACGAAACATTCCCTTCTTGTACGGCGCGGCCGGACGATCGCGCTCGCGCTGTTGCTTGCCGCGACCGCCGCGGCTTGCGCGCAAATGCCATCCGACCCGCCCGGCTCCGGCAGCAGCGTGCCGGGCCAGATCGACTATCACGGCGGGCCCTACAGCATTCAGGCGGGCTGATCTGCCGGCACAAGCGGCGCCAGGTATGGCGCCGCTCACGCCGGCTGCAGCACATGGATGACGCGGCTGGCGATGAGCTCTCTGGTCTTGGCGGCGTAAGCGGCCATATGCGGCGAAGCGGCATGCGCCTTCAACGCTTCGGCGGTCTCCCACTTCTCGATGACAACGAAGGTGTCCACGCCGAATTTGGCCGGAGAGCCTTCGGCGTCGATCGCGGGTCCGTATTCGATGCAGCCCTTCTCGGCATGCACGGCGGGCATGTTGGCGCGGAATGCCGCGAGAATCGTCTCGCGCTGGCCGGGCTTGGCGGTGATGATGGCGACGACGTGGATCATGATGGCTCCGTTCCTGCTGTTGGCCAGCTGATTTGACCCAAGCCGGCGCACCGTTGCAAGCCGGGGCCACTCAACTGCCGTCGCGCAGGCGATAGCCGACGCCGGGCTCGGTGAGAATGAGCTGCGGTCGCGCCGGATCGGGTTCGAGCTTGCTGCGCAGATTGCGAATGAAGACGCGGAGATATTGCGCATCCTCGGTATGTGCCGGGCCCCATACCTTGCTCAGGATATGCCGATGCGTCAGCACCTTGCCGGCATTGGCGACGAGCTCGGCAAGCAAATCGTATTCCTTGGGCGACAGATGCACTTCCTCGCCGCCGCGCTTGACGCTGCGCCGCACGAGGTCGACGGCGAGATCGCCGGCGGTGAACAGCGGCTTCTCGCCTTGCGCCTGGAAGCGATGGCGAAGCGCGGTGCGGATGCGCGCCACCAGCTCGTCGACGCCGAATGGCTTGATGACATAGTCATCGGCGCCGAGATCGAGCGCCTCGACCTTGCCGCGCTCATCGTCGCGCACCGAAAGCACGATGATCGGCAGCGATGAGCGCTGCCGCAGCACGCGAATCACCTCGATCCCGCCGAGATCGGGAAGGCCGAGGTCGAGGATCACGAGATCGGGCTTGTCGCGTCCGACCGCGTCGATCGCCTCCTGCCCGCCGGTCGCCTCGAGCACATCATAGCCCTGCGCGGTGAGGCTGGTGCGCAACAGCCGCCGGATGGGCGGCTCGTCGTCGACGACCAGGATGCTGGCGCGCCTAGCCATGCTGTGCCATGAGCTCGGCTGCGGCATCGGCGCCAATCGGCAGGCGGATGGTGAACACCGCGCCGCTGCGGTCGCGGCGGTTATTGGCGCTGATGCTGCCGCCCATCGCCGCGACGAAGCCGCGGCAGATGGCGAGACCGAGCCCGGTACCGGCACGTTGCCGGTCCTGGCGATGGACGCGGTAGAACTTGTCGAAGATCCGCTCCAGATCGGCGCTGGGGATGCCGGGCCCTTCATCGCTGACCGAAATTGCCGCCATGGCGTCCTCGCGCCGCGCCGCGACGCGCACGAGCGACCCCGGCGGCGCATATTTGGCGGCGTTGTCGAGCAGATTGAACAGCACCTGTTCGAGCAGCAGATAGTCGGCGCCGATCGGCGGCAGATCGGCGTCGATGTCGACCTCGACGCGATGCTCGGCGAGGAGCTTGCCGGCGCGTTGCAGCGCCGTGCCGACGATCTCGGCGAGATCGATGGGCTCCGGCTTGAGCTCGATCGCGCCGGATTCGAGCCGCGTCATGTCGAGCAGATTGCCGATGAAGCGGTTGAGCCGCTCGGCCTCGGCCTGAATCGTCGCCATCAGCGTCTCGCGCGTCTTGTCGTCGTAGCTCTCGCCATAGCTCCTGAGGCTGGTGAGCGAGCCGATGATCGAGGCGAGCGGCGTGCGCAGATCATGCGAGACCGAGGTGAGCAACGCCGCGCGCAGACGCTCCGTTTCGGCCGTGACGCGGGCGCGGTCGATATCCTCGGCGAGCATGATGCGCTCGATCGCCACGGCCGCCTGATCGGCAAGCGCTTCGAGGAGCCGGCGCCCGTCCGGCGTGAGGATGGGGCCGGGCTCGTCGCGGTCGATGCCGAGGACGCCGATCGGAGCGCGGCCGGTACGCAGCGGCAGAAACAGGCGCTTGGCGCCGGGCAAAGTGTCGGCCCCGCGGCCGGCGGCGCGATTATGCTCCCAGGTCCATTGCGCCGCGGCGAGGTCGGCTTCGTCGAGTTCGTCCTCGGGCGGGTAGCCGGCGCGCACGGCGATGCCGGCGCCGTCGTTGGGCAGCAGCAGCACGATGCGCACCTTCAGCATCGCGGCGATCTGATAGACGGTCGCCCACAGCAAATCGTCGAGCGTGCCGATGCCGGCGAGCTTGCGCGAGAAGGCGAAAAGCTCCTCGGTGGTGCGCGCCCGGCTCCGCGCCGTCAGCACCTGATCGCGCGTCCTGCCGGCGAGATTGCTGGCAATGACGGCGACGCTGAGGAAGAAGAACAGCGCGACGACATTCTCGGGATCGGCGATGGTGAAGGTATAGAGCGGCGGCAGGAAGAAGAAGTTGTAAGCGAGCACGCCCACGACGCAGGCGAAGAGCGACGGCAAGAGCCCGAAGCGGATCGCCGAGACCAGGATGCCGGTCAGGAACACCAGGCTGATGTTCTGCACGCTGAGGAACTGCTGCAGCACGAGGCCGATGCCCAACGCCACCGCGATGAAACCGGCGGTGATGACATAGGGCATGGGGTCGAAGGCCTCGGCCGGCGCGCGCGTGGCGATGGTCTTGGCGGCCAGCGTGCCCTCGCCCTCGCTCTCGCCGGCGATGACGTGGACGCTGATGCCGCCGGCGCCCCGGACCAGGTCGTGCACCACGGAGCCGTGCAGCATCTCGAACCAGCGCGAGCGCTCCGACTTGCCCAGGACGATGTGGCTGATGTTGTTGGCCTGCGCGTAGCTCACGACCTCGTCGGCAACGCGAGCGCCGGGAATGGTGATCGCCTCGCCGCCGAGCGTTTCGGCCAGCCTGAGGCTATCGGCGATCCGGTCGCGCTGCTGCTCGTCGAGCCGGTGATAACGCGAGGTCTCGACATGCAGCGCGGTCCACGGCGCGTGCAGCCGGTCGGCCAGGCGCTTGGTGTAGCGCACCAGCCCGGCACAGCCGCGATCCTCGCTGACGCAGACCAGCACCCGCTCCCCGGCCGCCCAGGGGCCGCGGATGGCATGCTGGCGCATATAGGTCAGCATCTGCTCGTCGACGCGCTGCGCCGTGCGGCGCAGCGCCAGCTCGCGCAGCGCTGTCAGATTGCCCGGCTTGAAGTAGTGCCGCACCGCGCGTTCGGCCTGGTGCGGGACGTAGACCTTGCCTTCCTGCAGTCGCCGGATCAGATCGGCGGGAGCGAGGTCGATGACCTCGATGTCGTCGGCATGGTCGAGGATGCTGTCGGGCACGGTCTCGCGCACGCGGATGCGCGTGATCTGCGCCACGACGTCGTTGAGGCTCTCGACATGCTGGATGTTGAGCGTGGTGTAGACGTCGATGCCGGCGGCGAGCAGCTCCTCGACATCGAGATAGCGCTTGGGATGGCGCCCGCCCGGCGCGTTGGTGTGGGCGAGCTCGTCGACGAGAGCGATCTGGGGCCGGCGCAGCAGCAGCGCATCGAGATCCATCTCCAGAAGGGCGTGGCCCTTGTAATCGATGCGCCGGCGCGGGACCACTTCGAGCCCGGCGAGCAGCGCCTCGGTCTCGGTCCGGCCATGCGTCTCGACGACGCCGACCACGACATCGACGCCGTCCCGGCGCTTCGCCTGCGCCGCCTGGAGCATCTCATAGGTCTTGCCCACGCCCGGCGCGGCGCCGAGGAAGATTTTGAGCTTGCCGCGCCCCTCCTGCACCGCCGCCTCGAGCAGCGCTTCAGGCGATGGCCGCTTGTCACGGTCGGGTCGGTCGACGGCGGGCATGGGGGAAGTATAGCTCTGAGCTAGCCGAACGCTGCAACCGACCCCCCACCCCTCCCTCCCCCTCAAGGGGGGAGGGGGATTTTCGCTTCGGCTTTCTGAAAGCGGATAGCTGACAGCTGAAGGCTGAGAGCTGACAGCTCATTTCATCGCGTCGAGCGCGAGGTTGAGCTTCAACACATTGACATGCGGCTCGCCGATGATGCCGAGGGTGCGGCCCTGGATGTTGTCCTGGACGAGCTGGTGGACGCGGTCCTCGGGAAGGCCGCGGGCCTTGGCGACGCGCGGCACCTGGAAGAAAGCGCCGGCCGGAGTGATGTCGGGGTCGAGGCCGCTCGCCGAGGTGGTGACGAGGTCGACCGGCACCGGCGCCGAGGGATTCTCGGCTTGCAGCTTGGCGGCGTCAGCCTTGACCCGATCGATCAGCGGCTGGGCGGTCGGCGCGAGATTCGAGGCCGCGGAATTGTCGGCCGCGTAAGGCACGGGCACGGTCTTCGTCGGGTCCTTGGGATCGGGCTCGGTGGTGGCCGAGGGCCGGCCGTGGAAATACTTGTCGCTGGTGAAGTTCTGGCCGATCAGCGTCGAGCCGATCACCTTGCCGTCCTTCTCGATCAGGCTGCCATTCGCCTGATGCGGAAAGACGAGCTGGGCGATGCCGGTCATGCCGAGCGGGTAGATGAGGCCGGTGATGACCGTCATGACGACGATCATCAGGAGGGCGGGGCGGAATTGTCGCAACATGGAAGGCTCCTCAGGCGAGACCGATGGCAGTGACGAGCATGTCGATGAGCTTGATCCCGACGAACGGCACGATGATGCCGCCGACGCCGTAGACCCAGAGATTGCGGCGCAGGATGCTCGCCGCGCCGGCCGGCCGGTAGCGCACGCCGCGCAGCGCCAGCGGGATCAGCGCGATGATGATCAGCGCGTTGAAGATGATCGCCGACAGGATGGCGCTCTCCGGAGTCTTCAAGCCCATGATGTTGAGCACGGCGAGCTGCGGATAGAAGGCGACGAACATCGCCGGGATGATGGCGAAGTACTTGGCGACGTCATTGGCGATCGAGAAGGTGGTGAGCGCACCGCGCGTCATCAGCAGCTGCTTGCCGATCTCGACGATCTCGATCAGCTTGGTTGGATCGCTGTCGAGATCGACCATGTTGCCGGCCTCGCGCGCCGCCATCGTGCCGGTGTTCATGGCGACGCCCACATCGGCCTGCGCCAGCGCCGGGGCATCGTTGGTGCCGTCGCCGCACATGGCGACGAGCTTGCCCTTGGCCTGCTCGTCGCGGATGAGGCGAAGCTTGTCCTCGGGCGTTGCCTGTGCCAGGAAGTCGTCGACCCCGGCTTCGGCGGCGATCGCCGCGGCGGTCAAGGGATTGTCGCCGGTGATCATGACGGTGCGGATGCCCATCTGCCGCAGCTCGGCAAAGCGCTCGCGGATGCCGCCCTTGACGATGTCCTTGAGATAGATCACGCCGAGCACGCGGTCGTCCTTGGAGACGGCGAGCGGCGTGCCGCCCGAGCGCGAGATGCGCTCGACGATCGCCTGAAGCTGCGCCGGCGGCGCGTTGCGCTTGCCGACATAGTCGAGCACGGCGTCCACCGCCCCTTTGCGGATGCGATGGCCCTCGACATCAACGCCGCTCATCCGCGTCTGCGCCGAGAACGGAATGAACTGCGCGTTCAAGCTCGCCATCTCGCGGCCGCGCAGGCCGTACTTTTCCTTGGCGAGCACGACGATGGAGCGGCCTTCCGGCGTCTCGTCGCTGAGCGAGGACAGCTGCGCCGCGTCGACGAGCTCGCGCTCGTTGACACCCGGCAGCACGATGAACTCGGAGGCCTGGCGGTTGCCCAAGGTGATCGTCCCGGTCTTATCGAGGAGCAGCGTGTCGACATCGCCTGCCGCCTCGACGGCGCGGCCCGACATGGCGAGCACGTTGAAGCGCACCAGGCGATCCATACCGGCGATGCCGATCGCCGAGAGCAGCGCACCGATGGTCGTCGGGATAAGCGTGACGAAAAGCGCGATCAGCACCACCACCGAGACCGCGCCTTTCGCATAGCTGGCAAAGCTCGGGATCGTCACCGTGGCGAAGACGAAGATGAGGGTCATGCCGGCGAGCAGGATGTTGAGCGCGATCTCATTCGGCGTCTTCTGCCGCACCGCGCCCTCGACCAGCGCAATCATGCGGTCGAGGAAGGTCGAGCCCTGCGCCGCCGTGATCTTGACCTTGAGCCAGTCGGAGGTGACGCGCGTGCCGCCGGTGACCGCCGACCGGTCGCCGCCGCTCTCGCGGATGACCGGGGCCGATTCGCCGGTGATCGCCGATTCGTCGACCGAGGCGACGCCTTCGACGACGTCGCCGTCGCTCGGGATGATGTCGCCCGCTTCGACCAGCACGAGATCGCCGGGCTTCAGCGTGTGGGCGGCGACCTGTTCCCATTGCCGCGTCTGCGCCGCGGTGAGGCGCTTCGCCTTGGTCTCGGTGCGGGTGCGGCGCAAGGTGTCCGCCTGTGCTTTGCCGCGGCCCTCCGCTACCGCTTCGGCGAAATTGGCGAACAGCACGGTGAACCACAGCCAGAGCGTGATCTGGCCCGAGAACAGCGCGTTGGTTCCGACCACGGTGCCGCCACCGAGGACGAGGTCGCGGACGAAGAAGATCGTGGTGAGCACTGAGACGATCTCGACGCAGAACATCACGGGGTTCTTGACCAGCGTGCGCGGATCAAGCTTACGGAACGCCCCCCAGATCGCCGGGACGAGGAGGGAGCTGTCGAGCAGCGAGAGCGGCTTCACCTGGCGCTTCAAGGGGTTGGTTCGCGTCGAGCCGGCGATGGTGGTGGTGAGGTTTTTCATGGCGCGTTGCCCTTTCGAGTCCTGCTGTTCACGGGCCGGCGAAAAGCGTGCCGTGATTCATGGCGACTTGCTCGACGACCGGGCCGAGCGCCACCGCCGGGAAATAAGTGAGGCCGCCGATGATGAGGATGACGCCGACCAGCAAGCCGACGAAGAGCGGGCTCTGCGTCGGGAAGGTGCCGGCCGACGGCGCCAGCAGCTTCTTCCCCGCCAGCGAGCCGGCCACCGCCAGCAGCGGAATGACGAAGATGAAGCGGCCCATCAGCATCGCGCCGGCCAGCGTCATGTTGTAGTAGAGCGTGTTGGCGGAAAGCCCGGCAAAGGCGCTGCCATTGTTGCCGGTCGCCGAGGTGAAGGAATAGAGGATCTCGGTGAAGCCGTGCGGCCCGGTATTGGCGATGCCGGCGAGCCCGGCCGGAAGCACGGTCGCAAGCGCGGTCCAGCCGAGAATCGACAGCGGCAGCGACAACAGCGCGAGGATGGTCATCTTGACCTCCCGCGATTCGAGCTTCTTGCCGAGATATTCGGGCGTGCGCCCGACCATCAGCCCGGCGACGAACATGGCGACGATGGCGAAGGCGAGGATGCCGTAGAGCCCGGAGCCGACGCCGCCGAAGATCACCTCGCCGAGCTGGATGTTGATCAGCGGGACCATGCCGCCCAGCGGCATGAAGCTGTCGAACATGCCATTGACCGCGCCGCAGGACGCATCGGTGGTCGCCGTGCCGAAGATCGCGCTGTCGGCGATGCCGAAGCGCACCTCCTTGCCTTCCATATTACCGCCGGCCTGCAACGCGCTCGGCGCGGAATCGACGTGGAAGGCGGCAAAGGCCGGATTGGGGTGCGCCTCAGCCCAGTACATGGTGGTGACGCCGGCAAGGAAGAGCACGCCCATGGCGGCGAAGATCGCCCAGCCCTGGCGTTCATCTTTCACCATGCGGCCCAGCACATTGGTGAGGGCGGCGCCGATCGAGAAGATGAGAATCATCTGCACGAAATTGGTGAGCGCGTTCGGATTCTCATAGGGATGGGCGGAATTGACATTGAAGAAGCCGCCGCCATTGGTGCCCATCATCTTGATCACCTCCTGCGAGGCGACCGGGCCTTGCGCGATGGTCTGCTTCGCGCCTTCGAGCGTCGTGGCATCGACATAGGCGTTGAGGTTCTGCGGCATGCCCTGCCAGACGAAGAAAAGGCCGACGACCACCGAAAGGGGCAGCAGGATGTAAAGCGTCGTGCGGGTGAGATCGACCCAGAAATTGCCGATCGTCTTCGCCTCGCGCCGCGCAAAGCCGCGCACCAGCGCGATCGCGAGCGCAATGCCGGTCGCGGCCGAAAGGAAATTATGCACCGCGAGCCCCGCCATCTGGACGAGGTAGCTCATGGTGGTCTCGCCGCCATAGGCCTGCCAGTTCGTATTGGTGATGAAGCTCACCGCCGTATTGAAGGCGAGGCTCTGCTCCACGGCGGTCTGGCCCTGCGGATTGAACGGCAGGTACCATTGCAGGCGCTGCAATGCGTACAGCGTGATGACGCCGACCAGGCTGAACAGCAGCATGGCGACCGCATAGGTCAGCCAATGCTGCTCCTGCTGCTCGTCGACGCCGCAGCACCAGTAGATGGCGCGCTCGATGGGGCGCAGGATCGGGTGCAGAAAGGTCCGCTCGCCATTGAAGACGCGGGTCATGTAGCCGCCGAAGGGCCGGGTCAGCGCGATGACGATCACGCTGAAGAGCGCGATCTGGATCCATCCGTTCGAAGTCATGGAAGCGCGCTCCTAAAACCGCTCGGGGCGGATGAGGGCGAAGACGAGATAGACGACGATGACGAGGCTCACGCCACCGCCGAGGATGTAGTCGATCAGCATGGGTTCCCCT
>JASHUO010000481.1 GCA_030039975.1 Alphaproteobacteria bacterium | reverse complement strand
TCATCGTCAGCGCGCGCGTCCGCCGCATCGCGGCGCATGATCCGAGCACGCTGCCCACGCCCGACTATCTGAGCCAGGTCTTCTGGAGCTCGGGGGTCGACCTGCCGGAGGATTTCGCGCACGTGTTCGAGGAGGTGACGCTCGAATCCCTCGAGCTGTCGCCGGGCGAGAAGGCGCTGGTTTCCCTGAACCTGCCGGCGGAATTCGTCATCGTCTTCGATCCCGTGACGCATGCGGGGCTGTTCATCGAGGTCAAGGGCGAGCCGACGCGCGAGCGGCAGAGCCTGTCGGTCATCCTCAACGACGTCCGCGCGCCGACGGGAACGGTCGAGCTGCGGCCGGGCCCGCTCCGCATCGCGCTCGAGAACCGGAGCGATGCGCGCGCCTTGCCGATTGTCTGGCTCGCCGGCGAGAAGCTGCAGGCGTTGCTTGGGCGGCGGCGGCCGTTCGTCACCGGCAAGCGGCTCCTCACCAACCAGGTTTTCCGCGACATCTATCGCACCGACACGCTCGATATCGACCAGCGCCTCCAGATCACCAGCCTCACCTTCCTCTTCACCGATCTGAAGGGATCGACCGAGCTTTACGATCGCGTCGGCGATCTCGCGGCCTTCGAGCTGGTGAACGAGCATTTCCGCCTGCTGACCGAGATCGTCGCCAGCGAAGCGGGCGCGGTGGTGAAGACGATCGGCGATGCGGTCATGGCGACGTTTCCGACGCCTGACCGCGCGCTGTCCGCGGCGCTGCGCATGCGCGATGCGATGCGGCGCTTCAACGCCGATCGCCGACACGAGGATCTGCTGCTCAAGATCGGCATTCACGAGGGGCCGTGCCTCGCCGTCGTGCTCAACGACCGGCAGGATTATTTCGGCCAGACCGTCAACATCGCCTCGCGCGTGCAGAGTCTCGCGGTGTCGCGCTCGATCCTCGCCAGCGGCACCGTCATCGACAATCCCGAAGCGGCCGCACTGCTGAAGACGAGCGGCCTGAAGCCGCTTGCCAAGCACGATCCGCTGCGCGGCATCACCGAGGAAGTTGCCGTCTACGAAATACCCTGACCACAAGGACGGGCGGCTCCGTCGCCCTCAGCTTTCCCAGGCGTTGCCGAGAATCACTTTGCAAAAATCGGTGCGCTGAAAGCGCGGGTCCTTGAACGCCAGAACATCATCGTTGACGGTGCCGAAGGTGCTGTCCGGCCGATGTTTCATGCCCAGGTAAAAGGCGTCGATGATGTTGTGTTTGAAGCGGGAGCCGCGCGGATGCGCGGCGACGACGGCTTGCCGCTGCGCCGGCGTGAACTGCTCATAGGCGATGCCGAGAACATCCATCTCGACGCCTGACGTGACGAGCGCGACCTCCGGCTTCTTGTGCTCCGGAATGCCGGGCGTGGTATGCAGGGCGATCGCATCCCAGACGGTCTCGACCGAGGTTTCCGGAATGGCGTAGCTGCGCAGGAAGTCGCGGGCGGCGTTCGCGCCATCGACTTCGAAGCGAAGCCGCGACTCGCGATAGGGTTCGGTCAGCCCGATGTCGTGGAACATCGCCCCGACATAAAGCAGCTCGGGGTCGTATTTCAGCTTCTTGCGCTCACCGGTCAGCGCGCCGAAGAGATAGACCCGCGTCGAATGATGGAACAGCAGATCGGGTTCCCGGCTGCGGATCAGCTCGGTCAGATCCCGCGCCATCTTGCTGTCGGGAATCTTGATGCCGGCGATGGTCGTGGACATTGTCGATCTCCAGTCTTTCCTGAGGACGCGAATGAATGGCCGCAGGGACGGTCTAGCGTCACGCGGCGGGTTCCGCGGGCAGCCCCATGGCTTTGGCGACGCCTTCGCCATAGGCCGGATCGGCCTTGAGGCAATTGGCGATATGGCGCTGCTTGATGTGCCGCGCGGCATCGCCCATGGCGCGTGCGGTGTTGCCGAACAGAGCCTGCTTCTGCGCTGGCGACATCAGGCGGAAGAGCGCGCGCGGCTGCGAGTAATAGTCCTGGTCGACCCGGTGATCCCAGTGCGCCGCCGTGCCCTCGATGGCGAGCGGCGGCTCGGCGAGGTCGGGCCGGTCGGTCCATTCGCCGAAGCTGTTGGGGAAATAGGTCGGTGTCGCGCCGAGATTGCCGTCCGTTCGCATCTTGCCGTCGCGATGATAGCTGTGAAACGGACATTTCGGCGCGTTGACCGGGATGTGGTTGAAGTTGACGCCGAGCCGATAGCGCTGCGTGTCGCCATAGGAGAAGAGCCGCCCCTGCAGCATCTTGTCCGGCGAAAAGCCGATGCCGGGCACGACATTCGCCGGCGAGAACGCCGCCTGCTCCACCTCGGCGAAGAAATTCTCGGGATTGCGGTTCAGCTCCATCACGCCGACCGGGATCAGCGGATAGTCCCGGTGGAACCACACCTTGGTGAGGTCGAAGGGGTTGTGGCGATAGGTGGCGGCCGCCTTCTCCGGCATGATCTGGACGTAGAGGGTCCAGCGCGGGAAATCGCGTTTCTCGATGCTGTAGAAGAGGTCGCGCTGGTTGCTTTCGCGGTCCTTCGCCACGACAGCTTCGGCTTCGGCATCCGTCAGAGTCTCGATGCCTTGCTGGGTCTTGAAGTGGAACTTGGCCCAGAACCGTTCATTGCGCGCGCTGATGAAGCTGAAGGTGTGGCTGCCGAAGCCGTGCATGTGGCGGAAGCTGCGCGGCATGCCGCGGTCGCTCATATCGATCGTGACCTGGTGCAGCGCCTCGGGCAGCAGCGTCAGGAAATCCCATTGATTGTCGGCGCTGCGCATGCCGGTGCGCGGGTCGCGCTTCACCGCATGGTTCAGATCGGAAAACCGCAGGGGATCGCGGAGATAGAACACCGGCGTATTGTTGCCGACGATGTCCCAATTGCCTTCATCGGTATAGAATTTGAGGGCGAAGCCGCGAATGTCGCGCTCGGCATCGGCGGCGCCGCGCTCGCCGGCGACGGTCGAAAACCGGGCGAACATCGGCGTGACCTTGCCGATCTCAGAGAAGATCTTCGCCTTGCTGTAGCGCGTGATGTCGTGCGTGACGGTGAACGTCCCGAACGCGCCGGCGCCTTTGGCATGCATGCGCCGTTCCGGGATCACCTCGCGGTCGAACTGCGCAATCTTCTCGATCAGCCAGATATCCTGCAGCAGCGCCGGGCCGCGCGCGCCCGCGGTCTCGATATTCACATTGTCGACGACCGGTGCGCCGGTCGCGTTGGTGAGGAGCTTCGAAGCGGGGATATCGCCCATGGCATCGTCCTTTCGCCAGACAGCGCGTTGCCCATCCCCCCGAACAAAAGCATCTTATGCTTCGCCGCCGGGCGCAATCCTTGGCACGGTGCTGAATCATCCTGAAATCTGCTCGGATGGGGGTAGTCGCCTCTAAGGCGGCAGGTCGCGCCGGCAATGCAATTTGCGCGCGCCGCCGAAGCGTGGCGCGGTGGCGCGCTTAGTCGAGCGGTCGTCTCAATCCGGTGACGAGGTCGAGATATTCCGGGTCGTCGGCGGTGACAAGGCCGTGGCGCAGGGCGAAATCGATGATCACGAGGTTGACGTTGAACTTGAAATCATCGCTCTTGCGCACCCGCTCGACCACCTCGGCGGCGTCCATCAGCCTGAAGCCGACGATCTCGCCATCGGTATTGGCCGGCACGAACTCGGCGGGCACTTCGAGATCGTAGAGGAAGAGCACGTCGTCGCGCAGCCCTTGCTCGGTCTCCATGCGATAGGAGAGGGCGCCCACGGCGACGGCGTGGGCGGCGGTGCCGGCCGGCAGCGCCGCCTCTTCCGCCGCCTCTTTGACCAGCGTCGCCTCGAGACCGTGGTCATAGCCGATGCCGCCGGCGACCAGATTGTCGAGCTTGTCGGGCGCCACCTTCTTGTCGGGCGCGCGCCGGCCGATCCACAGCTTGAGCGCCTCGCCGTTGCGGCGCCAGCCGTTGAG
Source organism: Alphaproteobacteria bacterium (assembly GCA_030039975.1). Lineage (GTDB taxonomy): Bacteria > Pseudomonadota > Alphaproteobacteria > ATCC43930 > CGMCC-115725 > DAHUYF01. Next base: position 368 of record JASHUO010000481.1, on the reverse strand, counting down.
ATGCACGCCATAGGCGCGCACGCCGAAAAACGAGACGGCGCCGCGATCGAGCTTGAACAGCGCCGGCGCGCCCCAGCGCGGCGCGGCGGCGAAGAACTCGTTGCGCCATTTGGCGACGCGGCCTTCGGCGACCAGCCGTTCGACCACGCCATCGACGGCGGTGCTGAGCGCGTCGAAATCGCCGGGCGCGATCAGCCAGACGCCGTCGGGCTTGACGGCGAAGACATCGGCAAAGCGCTTCAAGGCCTCGGCATTGTCGCGGCGGATGAGGCCGACGCGCTCCTCGCCGCGCCACAGCGGGACGAAGCGCTCGGCACGCCAAGTGTTGCAGAGGCGGATATGGCGCAGCAGGCTCATTGCTTCTCCGA
>JASHUO010000480.1 GCA_030039975.1 Alphaproteobacteria bacterium | reverse complement strand
TTTAATGGTTGCCGAGCGCCCCCTACCGAACCCCCCGTGCCCTAGAGTGTGCGAGCCGTCGTCATGCCGCTTTTCCGCGCGCCAGAGCCTTCACGTCGGCAGTGGACAAGGTTTTGCCGCCGATCGCCCAGTCGCCGCTTTCGACCTCCTCGAGCACGCACCAAGTGACGCCGCGCATGTTCTCCCCCTCCACCGAGACCATGGCATCGGTCAACTTACTGATGATCTCGCGCTTCTGCTCCGGGCTGAACACATCCTTGATGACGCGAACCTGAATGAGCGGCATGGAATTTCTCCTTTCGTGACGGGCAGTATTGGCCGGTCGAATGGAGCCGGACGGCCGCCGGCCCCGTGCGTCTTTGCTTGACACAACCGTCATGGTGCCGAACACTTTTGAAGACTGTAATAGACAGTTTCGCTGTCAGCCGGCGTACTGTGCTGGTGATTCGACCAGGCCAGTTTTGAAACGCGGCGGGAGGGCGCATGCTATCCCTGGCGCTTGTTCACAAGAGCGGCCAGCCGCTCACCGAGCAGATCATCGCCGGCATCAAGCGGCAGATCGATGATCGCCATCTTCGGCCGGGCACCAAACTGCCTTCTATCCGCAATTTGGCAGAAAGCTGCAAAGTCAGCCGTTTCACAGTCGTCGAGGCCTATGATCGCTTGGTCGCGATGGGCTACCTGCAATCGCGGCGCGGTGCAGGCTTCTATACTGCAGCCCCCTCGCTGCCGTCGGGCGCGGCGCATCCGGCCCCCGCCGACAATCAAAAGCGCAACGAGGAGCTGGTTTGGCTGATCCGCCGCTTGCTGGAGGCCCAAGAAAACACCGTCCTCGCCGGCGGTCCCTGGCTTCCCAATTCCTGGCTCGACGAAGCCGGCATCCGCCAGACTCTCCATGTGCTTGCACGTAAGAACGGCGCCCATCTGCTCGAGTACGGTCATCCCTTCGGCTATCTGCCGCTCCGCGAACAGCTCTCTCTAATGCTAGGCGCGCTCGGCGTTACCGCTCACCCGGGGCAGATCCTGTTGACCCACAGCACAAGCCATGCGCTGGAGCTTATCATCCGCTATTTGCTCAAGCCGGGCGATGCTGCGCTGGTGGACGACCCCGGTTACTACAACCTCTTCGGCAATCTGCGGCTGCAGGGCGTCGAGTTGCTAGCTGTGCCGCGCGGTCGCGATGGACCGGACATTGCCGTTCTCGAAGAGCTCTCCGCGGCGCGCAGGCCCAAGCTCTATTTCACCCAATCGGCCATGCAAAATCCAACCGGAACCGCAATCAGTCCCCATGTGGCATTCAAGCTGTTGCAGGCCGCAGAGCGCCACGACTTCATCATCGTGGAAGACGACATCTTCTGCGATCTGCAGGTAAAGACAACACCTCGGCTTGCGACGCTCGACCAGCTAAAGCGCGTGATCTACGTGCGCAGCTTTTCCAAGACCCTGTCGGGGAGCCTGCGCGTTGGTTTCGTCGCCTGCGTGCAGCCCATCGCCAATGAGCTCGCCGACATCAAGATGCTCACCAGCATCACCACCTCGCAGTTCACCGAGCGTCTTGTCTATCTGATGCTGGTCGACGGCCACTATCGAAAATACCTCTCTCGCTTGCACGAACGCATCGGCGAGTCTCGCCTCGAGGTCATACGCGCGTTCGAACGCAGCGGGTTGGAATTGTTCGTGGAGCCTGCCGACGGCATGTTCGTGTGGGCGCGCTTCCCGCATATCGACGACTCACTGACGCTGGCGGAGGTTGCGCAGCGCGACGGCATCATGCTCGCGCCTGGCGCAGTCTTCCGCCCCCACCTCGAACGCTCGCCATGGATGCGCTTCAACGTTGCCGTTTGCGCGGAGCCACGTGTCCAAGCTTGGCTGCGGCGGGTGGCGTCGAGCGAGCTGGGGTAACGCCCACGGTACTCTTCGGAGTTGATAGGTTGCCCAATCTCCAGGTCCCTCACCGCGTCGTACGTCTGTCTTGAACTGAGGTACCTTCCCTCCACCGGCGTTACCCGGCTTCAGCAGTACTGCGGACCTCTCCGCCACCCCAGGGCGCCCGGCCTGTCCCTCGCGGGCGTCCGGTTGGTCATCCCTGACCACGCCTTGGAGCTTCCCGTGTTGCGTATGCTATCCTTGTGTACATGCTGTCGCCACTGCCCCGGCGCAGCGGATGGCGTCGTCTTCCCTCTTTCGCCCAGCCGTATCAGCCTATCCCCGATAGGGTTGTGGGGTCGGCCTGCGCATCGTCCTTTTCGAGGTGCACACTCGCGCTGTCACCAATTCGTGACACGCTAATCGAAGGCTTCAGTCATTTCGTTACCTCCATGACTGCTCCGATTGCTTCCGGCTGGAGCGATCGCCGGGTGGGTCTTGCACCCACTGGAAAGCGCCGCCTTTTCACGGCGCACACCCGCAGCGGTCATTGCGGGTCACGTCGGTGGCGCGAGCGGCGGATCGGCGATTTTGAGGAGTTGCTTGCCGAAGTTCTCTCCGCTGAATAGCCGCGCAAGGGTGTTTGGCGCGTTCTCGAGGCCTTCCACAACGTCCTCTTTTTGGTTCAACCGACCCTCACCGAGCCAACGCGCGAGTGCGGCCGTGGCCTCGGGAAAGCGCGCGGCGTAGTCGAGAACTATGAAGCCTTCCATACGACCGCGCTTTGGCACCAGATTGAAATAGTTGGCGGGACCTGCCGGAGGCGTTTTCGCACCGTACCGCGAGATGGCGCCGCAGAGCACAATACGCGCCCTGAGATTGATGCGGGCCAGAGCCTCGTTGAGCGCGGCACCGCCGACATTGTCGTAGAACACGTCTATGCCTTTAGGACAAAGCGCCGAGAGACGAGCACCGATGTCGTCGGCGCGATAATCGATCACGCCATCGAAGCCCGCTTCGCGCAACAGCCAATCGCATTTCAATTTGCCGCCAGCGATACCGACAACCCGGCAACCCTTGAGCTTCGCGATCTGACCGGCGATCGAGCCCGTAGCGCCCGCCGCTCCTGACACGACGAACGTTTCGCCTTCTTTGACCTGACCGATGTCGAGAACGCCGAAATACGCGGTGAGACCAGTGATGCCGAAAAGGCTAAGCGCCAAGTTTGGCGGCATCCTGGGCGGGAGCTTGCGCATGGGGATGACGCCCCCGCCATCCGTAGCAGCATAATCTTGCCACCCAAAGGTGCCTTGCACGAGTTCGCCGGGAGCGTAGCCCGGCCGGCGCGACTCGACGACTTGGCCAACGGACGCGGCTCGCATGACCTCACCCAGCGGAATCATGGGCACGTAAGTGTCCCTGGTCATCCAGCCGCGCTGCGTTGGATCAAAGGAGAGCCAGAGATTGCGCACGAGGACCTGGCCATGTCTTGGCTCTGGTATCGGCGTCTCCTGCCAACGGAAATTTTCATCGCTGATCACGCCTTCCGGTCGGCTAGCGAGGAGCCACTGGCGGTTCACGTCATTGCGCATTGTCATCTCCTACGGCTTCGCGGAGCACCCAGGCCTACCTTCGCAAGAACCCGACGAGGATTTCACTGACTCTCTGCGATTGTTCTTGTTGCACCCAGTGCCCTGCATCTGCGACCAGATGAGAGCCAAGAAACTGCGTGCACGCGGTGTGCTGCATGCGCTCGAAGGCCCCAGGAACCTGGTACACGCCCCAATCACTCTTCCCCGCAACAAAAAGCGACGGCACCTCGATGGCTCGGCCGGCGAACAACTGAAGCTCGGCCTCGTATTTGCCGCCGGTCCGGCAGCGATACCATTGCAGGCCGCCCTGGAAGCCGGTGCGCTCGTACTCGGCGCTGTAGACCCCGAGTTCAGCCTCGCTAAGCCATGAGCATGCTGCGATCTCCGCGGGTGACGGCATCTCCGCCGCCACCGTCTCAGCCATCCCCTTGTCCAGATCCATGATGTAATAGGTTGGCATCTTCGCGAGTTCAGCGGCGTTCCCCAAACTTAGGGGGCGGGGCTTGTTGCGGCGCCAATCGGCGCTCTTGTAGTGATAATAGGCGCGCAAGAAGGCATGGACGCCCTGTGGGCAATCGCGCATGTCGGTATTGGCCTCACGCGTCGAATAGTACCATTGGTAGTGCTTGCGCGGCGGGTTCAGCGCCGCGAGAGCCTCATGAATATCGGGATCGCGCGAACGCGTCTCAGCGGTGGTCCGCAGGGCGTCGCTCGCTCTATTCCGAGGCAATGCCGGCGGCCCCGAGAAGGGCGCGCTCATCAGCGCGACGGAGCGGAACACATCGGGCCGGATGAGCGCACACCAAGCGGCCACCGGAGAGCCGAAATCGTGTCCAACGACCGCCGCTACGCTACGGCACCCGAGGGCGAAAACCAGACCCAGGACATCTCTGACCAGATTCAAAAGCCTGAACGACCCGAGATCGCCGTCGTAGTCGCCATCCCAACCGGTCGTGCGACCATAGCCTCTCTGGTCGGGTGC
>JASHUO010000479.1 GCA_030039975.1 Alphaproteobacteria bacterium | reverse complement strand
CAACGCATGCACCTCGCCGGCGCGCACTTCGAGGGAAGCGGCTTTGAGGGCAACCACCGAATCGAATGCCTTGGCGATGTCGTTCGCCGCAAGCAAGATTTCCGTCGAGGTCATGCGCTACTCAACTGCTCGGCACCGTTCGACCGCTCCGCGGGCGGACCCTCGTTCCCGGCCGTCAGTTCGGCTTCGCGTCTGGGTTCCCTCCGTCGCGCGAGAGTCACTTCGCGCGACGGCACGAGATCTGGTGGCGTAGATCGCCGCCGCTGACGACTGAAGCCGCGCCGGCTGCGGGCGGGGGCTCAGCTTTCGCCCGGACCCTTGCAGGCCTTTTCCTGCGCCGGGGTATAGCTGGTGTAGGGCGGGACGCCGCCATAAACCGGGTACGTCGGATCGGCCTTCGGATCATAGACCGACTTGGCCCAGTCCAGGCCCGCCGCGGTGGTGTTCATGTACACATGCGGCGTGAGATGGACGACGTACGGTTCCTTCTTGCCCTCGAGCACGCTGAGCGCGAGACCGAGGCCCGCCCCACCCACGGCGGGAGGATTGGTCACCGCGATCGCAACCAGGCCGGCGTCCTTGTCCTGCATCATCTGACCGATGAAGCCGTTGTTGTCCGTCCCCACCACGGGCACGAACTTGACGTTGGCCGACCTGTAGGCGTCGACGACCACATTGTCGATGCCGGACGTCCAGACGCCGTCGATCTTCTTGCCGGAGCCGAGCAGATCCTTGATCTGCTGGGACGCCTTGTCTTGCGACCAGCCGGTGAAAACCGAGGCAACGACCTTGATGTCCGGATACTTCTTCAGCGCCTGCTCGAAGCCGACGTGCCGGTCGGCATCGGCGGGGACGCCGTCGATGCCGCGCATCTCGACCACGTTGCCCTTGCCGCCCAATGTCTTGAACAGCGCTTCGGCACCCTCCCGCCCATAAGCCACCTGATCGTTCTCAAGGACATAGGCGCCTGGCGCCGACACCGCCTGATCGACCGCGACCACGATGATATGCCGCGCAATCGCCTGCTCGATCACGGGGTCCAGCGCTTTGCGGTCGGACGGGTTCAGAACGATGACATTGACCCCCGCAGAAATCAGATTACGGAGATCGGCAATCTGCTCTGAGGGGCCGCCGTTGCGGTTGGCGAGCACGATCCTGGAAACTTTGCCCGAAGCCAGCGCCTCGGCCTTGATCGAGCAGACCATCTCCTCGCGGAAGCCGTTGCCGATCAGCGTGTTCGAAATGCCGACGACATACTGGGCATCGGCGGCCATCGCCTGTCCCGACGCACCGGATGCCAAGATGGTGCCGAACACGAGGCAAGTATAAGCCCCGAACTTCTTCATCTCTTCCTCCCTGGGCTAAGCCCGATTTCTTGAACGAACCCGCGTCGGCGCCTCTATCACTCGATCGGGCGCCGCCGCCGATTCAGCTTCTCTTCGTCATCACAAACCATATCTCGCGGCGCGCGATCAATCACGCCGATACGAGCGATGATGCCTTGCTAAACCGCTTTCTTGTCAATCGGAATTCGCGAGACATCATCCGTTGCGCGGCGATGCCGGTCGCGGGCTGGTCGTGCTTCGTCGACCTTGTGCTTGAGAAAATCGCTTTAGCAAAGCAGAATTCGTGTTCGGAAGGCCGAGCAAACGGCGAAAACCGCTGCCTAGATGCGGTCAAGCATCCGATCGGGACGGAAGCCATGAGAACGATCAAGGGCCCCGCTATTTTTCTGGCACAATTCGTTGGCGATGAGCCGCCGTTCAACAACCTGGACGCTATTGCCGGCTGGGCCGCAGGGCATGGCTATAAGGGAGTGCAGATTCCGAGCTGGGATCGACGCCTCTTCGATCTCGAACGCGCCGCGGCGAGCACCGCCTATTGCGACGAGGTGCGCGGAGTTCTGGCCAAGCATGGGATCGAAGCGACCGAGCTTTCGACGCATCTGCAGGGACAGCTTGTTGCGGTGCACACTGCCTACGACCTGCTGTTCGACGGGTTCGCACCTGAGGCGGTACGCAATAATCCACCGTCACGACAGGCTTGGGCGGTGGAGCAGCTGCTGCTCGCAGCCAAGGCGTCGGCACGTCTTGGCCTCAAGGCGCATGCCACTTTTTCCGGCGCATTGGCCTGGCCCTATATCTATCCCTGGCCGCAGCGCCCACCCGGCCTGATCGAGACCGCATTCAACGAGCTCGCAGCGCGCTGGCGGCCGATCCTCGATGCCTTCGATGATGCCGGTGTCGATCTTTGCTTCGAGATACATCCCGGCGAGGATCTCCACGACGGCGCGACCTTCGAGATGTTCCTCGAACGGGTCGGCAATCATCGCCGCTGCAACATGCTGTACGATCCGAGCCACTTCGTACTGCAGCAGCTCGACTATCTCGACTTTATTGATCTCTATCACGACCGTATCAAGATCTTTCATGTCAAGGACGCCGAGTTCAATCCCAGCGGGCGGCAAGGCGTCTATGGCGGCTATCAGCCCTGGATTGGCCGAGCCGGGCGATTCCGCTCTACCGGCGACGGGGAGGTAGACTTCACCGCCATCTTCTCGAAGCTGACGCAATACGATTATCCCGGCTGGGCGGTGCTCGAATGGGAATGCTGCATCAAGAGCAGTGAACAGGGTGCGGCCGAAGGTGCGCCATTCATCGCGCGTCACATCATCGAAGCCGCGAGCCGTTCCTTCGACGACTTCGCCGGCGCCCGCACCGCAGACGAGACGAACCGCCGCTTGCTCGGATTGCGCTGACGG
>JASHUO010000045.1 GCA_030039975.1 Alphaproteobacteria bacterium | reverse complement strand
GGCACCATCGACGCCATCGCCAGCGACCACTCGCCGCATGATCAGGATTCGAAACGGCTGCCTTTCGCGTCGGCGGCAAGCGGCATCGTCGGGCTCGAAACCTTGCTGCCGCTGACGCTGGAGCTCTATCACAACGGCCATCTCTCGCTGCTCGAGGCGCTGCGCCCGCTGACCGAGCGCCCGGCCGCGATCCTGCGACTGCCGGCGGGGCGTCTCGACATCGGCGCCGCTGCCGATCTGGTCATCTTCGATCTCGAGCGGCCGCGGCGTATTGACGTCGACGCGTTCCGTTCCAAATCCAGGAACTCGCCGTTCGACGGCCGCCCCGTGCAAGGCCAGGTGCTGCGCACCGTCATCGCCGGGCGCAGCGTCTTCATGCATCGGGATTGAGCGAGATGGCAGAGATCGCGCTGATCGGCGCCGCATCGGGTTGGGGCGCCGGGTTCCGCCACACCGAGGAAGGTCCGCTCGCGCTGAAGCAGCTCGGCCTCGCCGAGTGGTTGGCCGCGGGCGGGCTCGAGGCCGGTTGGCGCGCCATGGTCCGCACGGAGAAGAGCTGGCGCGAGCATCCGCGCGTGCGCCGGCCCGAGACCTTCGGCCTCGTCGCGCGGCACGCGGCAGCGCTTGCCGACGAAGTGTCGCGGGCGATCGCCGCCCAGCGCTTTCCCGTCGTGATCGGCGGCGACCACGCCATCGCCATGGGCAGCTGGGCGGGCGTCGCGCGCGGCCACGGCTACGCGCCGCTCGGCCTCATCTGGCTCGACGCCCATCTCGACGGCCACACGCTCGCGACGACCCCGTCGATGAACGCGCACGGCATGAGCGCGGCGGCGCTGCTGGGTCATGGCTACCAGCCCTTTCTCGATCTCTGCGGCGGACTGCTGCGGCCGGAGCACATCTGTTATGTCGGCGTCCGCTCCTACGAGGCGGGCGAGATGGCGTTGCTGCGGCGGCTCGGCGTGCGCATCATCCTGATGGAAGAGGTGAAGCGACGCGGCATCGACGATGCGCTCGCCGAAGCGCTGGCCATCGCCACGCGCGGCACGGCTGGCTTCGGCATCACCATCGACCTCGACGGCTTCGATCCCATCGACGCGCCGGGCATCGGCCTCAAGGAGCCGGACGGGCTGCGCGCAGCGCCGACGGTGGCGGCGCTCGCCCGCCTCGCCGGACACAAGGCGCTGCGTGCGCTCGAGATCGTCGAATACATCCCGGAATTCGACGACTCGCTGCGCACGGCCTATCTGCTGCGCGACCTCGTTCTCGCCGTGCTCGCACCGCACCCGGCGCTGGCGCAGGCGGCGCGCTGAGCTGGCGCCAAGCCTCGGCGATCAAGGTGGGCAGTGCTATTATCCCTGTGCCGCTTCCCGGCTGTGCATAGGCCGGGGCGCCGGCGAGAATTTTGTGTCGGGGGTGTACACCAGGGGCGTAGTTCGCTCCCCGTCCGCCCTCCAACAAAGCTGTGGGGGAACCGCTGGATGCCGGAACCGATGGGCGGCTGGAGCTATCAATGGCCATTCATCCTCGGCGCGGCGCTCGCCTATCTGCTGGGCTCGATCCCGTTCGGCCTGGTGCTGACGAGGCTCGCCGGCTATGGCGACATCCGCACGATCGGCTCCGGCAATATCGGCGCCACCAACGTGCTGCGCACCGGCAACAAGGGGCTGGCGCTGCTGACCGTGCTGCTCGACGCCGGCAAAGGCGCCGTCGCAGTGCTGATCGCCGAGCAGTTCGGCCCCGACATGACCGCTTATGCCGCAGCCTTCGCCTTCCTCGGCCATCTCTTCCCGGTCTGGCTCGGCTTCAAGGGCGGCAAGGGCGTCGCCACCGCGGGCGGCATTCTCCTGGCCTATGCCTGGCCGGTGGGCGCGGCCGCGGCCGCCACCTGGCTCATCGTCGCGGTGCTGACACGCTACTCCTCGCTCGCGGCGCTGATCGCCGCGCTGCTCGCGCCGCTCTATGCCTGGCTGTTGACGCGCGAGTTCCAGCCGACCGAGGTGGTGGCGTTCCTCGCCGTGCTCATCATCCTGCGCCACCACGCCAACATCCGCCGCCTGCTGCGCGGCGGGGAGAGCAAGATCCGCCTCGGCAAATAGCGTGTCACCCCCGCCATTTGATCGAGCAGCCCATCGCCGGGAACTGCTCGGCGGGCGCCTTGCCGCTGCGTGCGATCTCCGCCATCGCCTCGAACAGGTCGCGCTTTGCGCCGGCAACGCGCTCGAGGTTACGGACGGCATAGATCCGGCCGCGATATTTGAGCTCGAGCGCGGCATCGAAGCCGAAGAACTCCGGCGTGCAGACGGCGCCATAGGCGCGCGCAACCGCTTGCGTCCGATCGATCAGGTAGGGAAAAGGCAACGCCTTGGCTTGCGCGAGGCGCCGCATGTTGTCGAAGGAATCCGCGGGATAGGCCTCGGTGTCGTTCGGCATGATGGCGACGGCGCCGATGCCGAGCGGCTGCAGCTCTTTGACATCGGCGATAATGTCGTCGAGCACCGCCTTCACATAGGGGCAGTGATTGCAGATGAACATGACGAGCGTCGCTTTGGCGCCGCGGCTATCGGCCAACCGATAGCGCCGCCCATCGGTGCCTTCGAGGTCGAAATCGATCGCCTGTGCCGGCGTCAGCGCTGTCGTGCTCGCCATGATGATCCTCCTCGCATGCTTTGGCGCGAGCTTACCCCGGCGCTCTCGGCGGCGACAGTGACAGCCTTCTTCACCCCACGCGAAGGCTGTATGCTGGCGTGATCCGCCGGCCACACTGGCGCAAGGCGTTCCGAAAGCACCTTCCATGTCGAGCGCGCCGCGCCCGCTCAACCCCGCCGAAAAGCTCGACTGGCTGCGCCTCATCCGCAGCGAGAATGTCGGCCCCATCACCTTCTATCAGCTCCTGGCGCGCCATGGCTCGGCCGCGGCGGCGCTGCAAGCGCTGCCCGAACTCGCCCGCCGCGCCGGGCGGCAGCGCCCGCTGGCGGTGTTCGGCAAAGCCGCCGCCGAGCGCGAGCTGGCCGATCTCGCCCGCACCGGCGCCCGTCTCGTCGCTTGGGGGGAACCGGACTATCCGCCGCTGCTCGCCGCCATCGAGGACGCGCCGCCGCTGCTCTCGCTGCGGGGCGATGCGGCGTTGCTGCAGCGTCCGGCGGTCGCCGTGGTCGGCGCGCGCAACGCCTCGGCCAATGGCCGCCGCTTCGCCCGTGACATGGCGCTGCAGCTCGGCGGGCGCGGCCTCGCCATCGTCTCCGGCCTGGCGCGCGGCATCGACGCCGCGGCGCATCAGGGCGCGCTGCCGACCGGCACCATTGCCGTGCTCGCCGGCGGCATCGACGTCATTTATCCCGAGGAGAACCGCTCGCTCTACGAGCTCATCGCCGAGCGCGGCGCGCTGCTGGCGGAGATGCCCGTCGGCACCGAGCCGCAGGCGCGGCATTTCCCCCGGCGCAACCGGATCATCTCCGGCGCGGCGCAGGGCGTGCTGGTGGTCGAGGCGGCGCTGCGCTCGGGCTCGCTCATCACCGCCCGCTTCGCGCTCGAGCAGGGGCGCGAGGTCTTCGCCGTACCCGGCTCGCCGCTCGACCCGCGCTGCCGCGGCACCAACGATTTGATCCGCCGCGGCGCCGTTCTGACGGAGACCGCCGATGACGTAGTCGCCGCCATCGAGCATCAGCTCGCCCCCGGCCCTGGGCCGCGGGCGCCAAGGCCGCCGGCACGGGAACCGGCAGCCATCGCCGGCTCCGCCGAGCTGGCCTCTGCCATGTCCCGGGTGCTCGAACGCCTCTCGCCGAGCCCGGTGGCGGTCGACGCGCTCATCCGGGACTGCGACCTTCCCGCCGCGGTCGTCACCGCGGTTTTGCTCGACCTGGAGCTCGCCGGTCGCCTCGAGCGCCAGGCCGGCCAGTGCGTCGCACTGTTGGCCTGAACATTTAAAATACTGCAATATCAGGATAATAGGTGATTATCTTACGCCTTCCCGTCAGGAAACCGCAGGGAACGTGGCTCACGGTAGCCTTGCTTTAACCAGCTTGCGGAACTATCTGTGCCCGGCTTTAGGGACCGAAAATTAACCCTATGAACATCGTCATCGTCGAGTCGCCGGCCAAGGCGAAGACCATCAACAAGTATCTCGGCAAGGGCTTCAAGGTCCTGGCGAGCTACGGCCATGTCCGCGACTTGCCGCCCAAGGACGGCTCCGTCCGCCCCGACGAGCAGTTCGCCATGTCCTGGGAAGTCGCCGGCAAGGCGGAAAAGCGCCTCCAGGAGATCACCCAGGCGGTCAAAGGCGCCGACCACGTCTACCTCGCCACCGACCCTGACCGCGAGGGCGAGGCGATCTCCTGGCATATCCAGGAGGTGCTGAAGCATCGCCGGGCGCTCAAAGGCGTCGACGTCAAGCGCGTCGTCTTCAACGAGGTCACCAAATCAGCGGTGCTCGACGCTTTCCGCCATCCGCGGGAGTTGAACCGCGAGCTGGTCGAGGCCTATCTCGCCCGCCGGGCGCTCGACTACCTCGTCGGGTTCACGCTCTCGCCGGTGCTGTGGCGGAAGCTGCCGGGAAGCCGCTCGGCCGGCCGCGTGCAATCGGTGGCCCTCCGCCTCATCTGCGAGCGCGAGAGCGAGATCGAGGCCTTCAAGCCGCGCGAATACTGGACGATCGAGGTCGAGTTCCAGACGCCGTCGGGCGATCGCTTCACGGCGCGCCTCACCCATCTCGACGGCAAGCGCCTCGACAAGTTCGACCTTGCCACCGAAGCTGATGCGCGCGCCGCCGCCGACCGCATCCTCGCCCAGCAGAGCTACGCCGTGGCAGCGGTCGAGAAGAAGCAGTCCCGTCGCAATCCGCCGCCGCCCTTCACCACCTCGACCCTGCAGCAGGAGGCGTCGCGCAAGCTGGGCTTCGGCGCCAGCCGCACCATGCGCATCGCGCAGCGCCTTTATGAAGGCGTCGACATTTTCGGCGAGACGGTCGGCCTCATCACCTATATGCGCACCGACGGCGTCACCATGTCGGGCGAGGCGATCGAAGCGGCGCGCCGGCTCATCGACACGCGCTACGGCGCCAATTATCGGCCCGACGAGCCGCGCATCTACAAGACCCAGGCGAAGAACGCGCAGGAGGCGCATGAGGCGATCCGGCCGACCGACATGTTCGGCCTCCCCGAGAAGATCGGCGGCGATCTCGAGCCCGACCAGCTGGCGCTTTACGAGCTGATCTGGAAGCGTGCCGTGGCGAGCCAGATGTCGGCGGCGGTGATCGACCAGGTTGCGGTCGACATCGTCTCGCCCGATCGCGCTCTCCAATTCCGCGCCACCGGCTCGACCGTGCTCTTCGACGGCTTCCTGACGCTCTACCGCGAGGATCAGGACGACGCCGAAGAGGACGAGGAAAATCGCCGCCTGCCGCCGCTCAAGGAGCGCGACGCGCTGAAGCGCGGCACCGTCGATCCGCAGCAGCACTTCACCCAGCCGCCGCCGCGTTATACCGAGGCGAGCCTGGTCAAGAAGCTCGAAGAGCTCGGCATCGGCCGGCCTTCGACCTATGCCTCGATCCTGCAGGTGCTGCAGGATCGCAGCTATGTCCGCCTCGACAAGAAGCGCTTCATTCCCGAAGACCGCGGCCGCGTCGTGACGGCATTCCTCGAGAGCTTCTTCGAGCGCTATGTCGAGTACAACTTCACCGCCGAGCTCGAGAACAAGCTCGACGAGATCTCCGACGGCCGCGTCTCCTGGCAGAAAGTGCTGGAGGATTTCTGGCGCGATTTCTCCGCCGCGGTGACCGGCACCAAGGATCTGTCGATCACCCAGGTGATCGACGCGCTCGACGAGGAGCTCGGGCCGCATTTCTTCCCGCCGCTGGCCGACGGTCGCGATCCGCGGCTCTGCCCCGGCTGCAACGCCGGCAGGCTCAGCCTGAAGCTCGGCAAGTTCGGCGCCTTCATCGGCTGCTCGAACTATCCGGAGTGCCGCTATACGCGGCCGCTCGCGATCGAGAACGGCAATGGCGAGAACGGCAGCGAGCCCGTCGGCCCGCGCGAGCTCGGCGCCGATCCCGCCACCAATCTGCCGGTGAGCGTGCGCAAAGGGCCCTATGGCTACTACGTCCAGCTCGGACAAGGCGACGAGGCCGAGAAGCCGAAGCGCGTTTCGCTGCCCAAGGGATTCTCACCGGCCGAGCTGACGCTCGAACCGGCCTTGAAGCTGCTGTCGCTGCCGCGTCAGGTCGGCGTTCATCCCGCAGATGGCAAGATGATCGTCGCGGCCATCGGCCGCTTCGGGCCTTATATCAAGCATGGCGACGAGTTCCGCTCGCTGCGCGGCGATGACGACGTGCTGACCATCGGCATCAATCGCGCCGTCACGCTACTCGCCGAACCCAAGAAGGGCGGCGGCCGGCGCACGCCGACGCCGCTTCGCGTTCTCGGCAACCACCCCGACGACGGTGCGCCGGTCAACCTGTTCAGCGGCCGCTACGGTCCCTATGTCAGCCATGGCGGGGTCAACGCGACCCTGCCGCGCGACATCGAGCCGGAAACGGCGACGCTCGAGCAGGCGATCGAGCTGCTGGGCGCGCGCAGCAAGGGGAAGGGGAAGGGCAAGAGCAAGGCCAAAGCGAAGCCGGCGCCGAAGCCGGCCAAGTCCGAGCCCGCCGCGGCGGCGAAAAGCGCCACGGAGAAGAAAGGAAAAGCAACCCGTGCCAAGGCGCCCGCCCGGAAAAAGGGGCAAGCCAAGCCGACACCCGAAGCCGCGGAGTGACCGCGCCGCGCGTCCTGGCCGACGCTCGCTCGGCCGGCTGCCGACGCGCGAGGAGATCCTCGATTTCATCGCGACCAGTCCGGCGCCGGTCTCCCGGCGCGATATCGTGCGCGCCTTCAAGGTGCCGCCGGAGGCGCGCGTCGCCCTCAAGGGACTGATCAAGGAGGTCGAGCGCGGCGGCGCGGTGGAGCGTGGGCCGAAGCGGCGCTGGCTCCCCGTCGAAGGGCTGCCCGAGATCGGCGTCATCGAGATCACCGATGTCGATCTCGACGGCGAGATGCGCGGCCGGCCGCTCGCCTGGCGCGACGCGGAGCATCTGCCGCCGATCTATGTCGTGGCCGAGCGCGGCGCACCCGCGCTCGGCGTCGGCGAGCGCGCCGCCGTCCGCTTCGTCCGCCTCGAGGATGGCAGCTACGAGGCGCGCGTCATTCGCGCGCTGGGCGGCGCCCCCGACCGCGTGCTCGGCGTATTCCGCCGCGACCGCGATGGCGGCCGGCTCGAGCCGACCGACCGCAAGCTCAGGACCGAATTCCGCATCGCCGAGGCCGATAGCGCCGGCGCCGCCGATGGCGAGATCGTGCTCGCCGAGGTGCTCGCCGGACGCCGCCTCGGCCTGCCGCAGGGGCGCATCGTCGAGCGCATCGGCGACAGCGCCGATCCGCGCGCCTTCAGCCTCATCGCCATCCACGCTCACGGCATCCCGACCGCTTTCCCGCTCGAAGCGCTGGAGCTGGCGGAGCGCGCCCAGCCGGTGGCGCTCGGCGCGCGCACCGATCTGCGCGGCGTTCCGCTCGTCACCATCGACGGCGCCGATGCCCGCGATTTCGACGATGCGGTCTGGGCCGAGCCGGATGCCGAGCATCGCGGCGGCTGGCACGTGCTGGTGGCGATCGCCGATGTCGGCTGGTATGTGCGGCCCGCCGATGCGCTCGATTTCGCCGCGCGCGAGCGCGGCAACTCCGTCTATTTCCCCGACCGCGTCGTGCCGATGCTGCCCGAGGCGCTGTCCAACGAGCTGTGCTCGCTGAAGCCCGCCGTCGACCGCGCCTGCCTTGCGGTTCATCTCTGGCTCGACGGCGAAGGCCGCGTCCACCGCCATCAATTCGTCCGCGGATTGATGCGCTCGGCTGCGCGGCTGACCTATGAGGAAGTGCAGGCGGCGATCGACGGACGGCAGAGCGAGCTGACGCGGCCGCTGCTCGAGCCGGTGCTGAAGCCGCTCTACGGCGCCTATGCCGCTTTCGCGCGCGCCCGGCAGCGGCGCGGCACGCTCGACCTCGATTTGCCCGAGCGCCGTATCCAGCTCGACCCCTCGGGCCGCGTCGCGCGGATCGAGCCGCGCCAACGGCTCGACAGCCACCGCCTCATCGAAGAGTTCATGATCGCCGCCAATGTCGCGGCGGCCGAGGAGCTGGAGCGGTTGAAGCAGCCCTGCATGTACCGGGTCCATGATCGCCCCGACCCGGCCAAGCTCGCGGCGCTGAGCGAGTTTCTCGACGGCATCGGCATTCACGGCCTGGCCCTCGCCAAAGGCCAGGTCGTCCGCCCGCGCCATTTCAGCGAGATCCTGCGCCGCGCCGCCGGCACCGCCTATGCCACGCTGGTCAGCGAGCTGGTGCTGCGCAGCCAGGCGCAAGCGGTCTACAGCCCCGACAATCTTGGCCATTTCGGCTTGGCGCTGCGGCGCTACGCGCATTTCACCTCGCCCATCCGCCGCTACGCCGATCTCGAGGTGCACCGCGCGCTGATCGCCGGGCTCGATCTGGGCGCCGGCGGCCTGCCGCCGGTCGAAGCCGCGGATTTCGCCGAGACGGCCGAGCACATTTCGATGACCGAGCGGCGCGCTGCGGCGGCCGAGCGCAGCGCCGTCGACCGCTATACCGCCGCTTTCCTCACCGAGCGCGTCGGCGCCAGCTTCGCCGGCCGGATCAGCGGCGTCACCCGGGCGGGACTTTTTGTCGCGCTGGCCGAGACCGGCGCCGACGGGCTTATCCCGATCAGTACCTTGCCGAACGACTATTACGATCACGATGAGAAGCGGCATCGCCTGGTGGGGCGCCGCTGGGGCCGGATCTATACGCTCGGCGACGCGCTCACCGTCCGCCTCGCGGAAGCCAACGCCGTGACCGGTGGCCTGATCTTCGCGCTCGACGAGTTTCGCGGCGAGGAGCGCCGCCCGGGGAAGCCGCGGCGCGGCCGCGTGGCAACGTGATCTTAACGTGCGCCATGGCGTAATGGCGCAGGTGACCCAACGGTCGGGAATTCGCTTGCAACAGCTGCACCCCGCACGCAAGATGCCGGACTTCCGCCACGCGATCGCGCCGCCGCTCTCATCCGGAAGGACGCCGTCCGCCTCTGCCGGGGTCGAATTTTCCGCGCTGCGATGACCAGCCTCCGCAAAGCTCCCTGCCTCCGACGCTTGGCCGCCACTTTGAGCCTGCTGGCGCTCACCGGTTGCGCTTCGGCGCCGGCGGCGCCGGCGGGCGATGAACAGCAGGTGCTGCTGCTCGACGAGGCCTATAGCAGCATTTCCAGATACTATCTTGACCCGGTTTCGCCGCGCGAACTGGCGCTGGCGGCGCTGCATAATCTCACCTCGGTCGACGCCTCGCTCACCATCGGGCGTCAGGGCGATTTTGTCGTGCTGCGGCAAAGTGACCAGACGCTTCGCTTCGCCGCGCCAAGCAAATCCGACGCCGATGGCTGGGCGACGCTCACCGACAGGGTGGCCGCTGCGGCCCGGGCGCGCTCACCGGCGCTCGCCACGCTCTCCGCCGACCATCTCGAAGAGACGCTGCTCGACGGCAGCATGACCGTGCTCGACCGTTTCTCGCATTACGCGCCGCCCGATGTGGCGAAGGAGCGCCGGGCCGAACGGGACGGCTTTGGCGGCATCGGCGTCACCCTCAACACCGAGGGGCCCGATATCCGGATCGTCGAGGTGCTGCCGGAGACGCCGGCGGCGGAGGCTGGGCTGCGCGTCGACGATCGCATCGTCGCCATCGACGGCACCCAGGTCAGCGCGCTCAACCGCGACGATGTGGTTCGCCGCCTGCGCGGCCCGGCGGACAGCGTCGTGGCGCTCGAAATCGCCCGTGCCGGCGCGGAAGCTCCGCTTTCCTTCTCGATGCGCCGTGCTCGCATCGTGCCGCCCAGCGTTGTGCTGACGGAAGATCACGGCATCGCCCATCTGCGCATCAGCAGCTTCAACCAGCAGACCGGCGACAACCTCGCTGAGCTGCTGCGCCAGGCGCATCACGACCTCGGCGGCGGTATGCGCGGCATCATCCTCGACCTGCGCGGCAATCCCGGCGGGCTGCTCGACCAGTCGATCGAGGTAGCCAGCCTCTTCCTCGATGGGGAGCCGGTCTCCTCGACCATCGGCCGGGTGCCCGAAAGCATCCAGTACTTCACCGCGCCCCACCGCACCGTCGAAACGCTGCCGCTCGCGGTGCTGGTCAATGGCGGCTCGGCCTCGGCGGCGGAGATCGTCGCCTCGGCCCTGCAGGACACTGGGCGCGCCGTCGTCATCGGCACTTCCTCCTACGGCAAGGGCACGGTGCAGAATGTGCAGCGCATGCCCAATGACGGCGAGCTCACCATTACCTGGGCGCGGCTGGTAACGCCGGGCGGCTACATTCTGCACCACCACGGCGTCGTGCCGACCGTTTGCACTGCCGATCTGCCGGACGATGCCAGCGGTATCGCCGTCGCGCTCTCACGCAGCACCGGCAGCCTCGCCGCCGCGTTCGACAAGCCGCGCGCCAAGCTCGACGACGCAGCCTGGACGCAGCTGCGCGCCCTCTGCCCAGGGGCCCATGAGGACCATCAGGTCGAAGTCGAAACCGCCGAGAAGCTGCTGGGCAATCGGGCGCTCTATGCGCGCGTGCTCATCCACGCCCCCGCCGCCGTCGGCGTGCCGGTGGCAACCGCCGGCGTGATGCGCTGAACGCGGACGCGGGGGGTGCTTTAAGCGCCGCCTGCGCTGCAGAAATGCCACTCGCCGCTGCGATGGGCGTAGAGCACGACGTAGCGCTGGTCGGTGGTGTGATCGATGAGCACCGCGAGCTTGTCGCCGAGGCAATGCTCCGGCGGTGTGCTGACGGGGCCGAGGCGCTTTGCCTTGGCGCAGCCGCCGATGCTGCCCGGTAGGGCGCCGTCGACCTTGGCCGGCGGCTTGCCATTGACGTCGACATAGTAGTCGACCGCCTCGCCGTTCTTGACCGACGCCATCACTTCGATCCGTCCGAAGCGCGATTTGTAGAGGCCGGCATTCTGCTCGCCATCGGAAAGACCCGACGGCACCGGCCGGAAGGTGATGGCCGCGCAGGCCGGCGGCTCCTTCGGCGCGGCAAAAGCGGCGGTGCCGGCAATGCCGCCGAGCAGGGCCACGGCAACGATGACAGGTGCTGAACGCATTCTCTCGCCTCTTCGCTTCGCTGCGGAACGGGGTGCGGCGATTATGACGCCGGCGGTGCTGTGGCGGCAACCCGGCTCACGCCGCGCGACATTGCCGCAGCGCCGGCCGAGTCTTTACCGCCGCTTAACCATGAAAGCGCAAGGCTCCCCGGATCGATTGGAGCCGCCATGCGCCTTGTTCTTGTCTGCTGCCTCGCCGCACTGCTCGCCGGCTGCCTTGCCACCCCATCCGAGACCGGGATGCCATCGCCGCAGCTCGCCGCGGCAGGCGCCGGGTTGACGCTGCCGGCGCCACAGCTGCGCGACGACCGTCTGGTCACCGCCGATGGCACGGCGCTGCCGCTGCGACGCTGGCTGCCCCAGGGCGAGCCCGTCGCCGTGCTGCTGGCACTGCACGGCTTCAACGACTACTCCAATGCCTTCGCCCTGCCGGCGCCCCTCTGGGCCGAGCGCGGCATCGCCACCTATGCCTATGATCAGCGCGGCTTCGGCAGCGCCCCTGGCCGCGGCCGCTGGCTCGGCGCGCGCCGTCTCGTCGCCGACGCGGCGACCGCGATCGGATTGCTGCATCGCCGCTATCCCGGCACGCCGGTCTACCTGCTCGGCGAGAGCATGGGCGGCGCCATCGCCATTCTCGCGGCTTCGGGCCGTGCCGGCGTGGCGCCCCCTTCCGTCGACGGCGTCATCCTGGTCGCGCCGGCAGTCTGGGGCCGGCAGACGATGAACCCCGCCGAGCGCGTCGGGCTTTGGCTTGCCGGGCTGCTGCCGGCGGTGCACTGGTCCGCCAGCGTGCTGCCCGTACAGATCCGCCCGTCGGACAATGTGCCGATGCTGATCGCCTACAGCGCCGATCCGCTGGTCATCAAGGATACGCGCGCCGACACGCTCAACGGTCTCGTCGACCTCATGAGCGCGGCGCTCGCTGCCGCCCCGGCACTCGACACGCGGCTGCTGCTGCTCTATGGCGAACGTGACGAGATCGTGCCGCCAGCGGCGATGGCGCGGTTCGTCGCCACGCTGCCGCCCGGCGATCGCGAGCGGCAGCGCTTCGCGCTCTACCCGGAGGGCTACCACATGCTGCTGCGCGACCTCGCCGGAGCGACGCCGACCAGGGACATTGCCGCCTGGATCGGCGCACCCTCCGCGCCCCTGCCCTCGCATCTCGACGCGGGCGCGCGCCGACGTTTGATCGGCCGCCCGGGCCCGATCGAAGCCTCGGTCCAGTGAGCGGCAGCGCCGGCCGGCGTTAGCGTCGGTATGGTCCGCTTGCCGCTCTGCGCCTTTCTGCTGGCGACCGCCGCCTTGGATGCGGCCGGCAGCGAGCCCGACCTGCCGCTGGTGATTACCGGCTTCGGTATCGCCGCAGCTCTGCTGGTGACGCTGGCGCTCGACGCTTTCTGGTTCGACCGCGCCGTCGGGAAGGCGCCCTAGAATCGCCCCACTCGGTCTTTCATAGTGTCCCGAGTGTCCCTGAGAACAGTTATTGCACGAGCCGCCGCCATGCCGCTCAGCCGTCCTCTCGCCTTCGCCTTTCTCGCCGGACTCTGCCTTGCCGCCATGCCGGCACGCGCGGCGCCCGTCGACCTCGCGCTGGTGCTCGCCGTCGACGTTTCGGGCAGCGTCGATGCCGAGGAGTATGAGCTGCAGCACGAAGGCATCGCCCGCGCCTTCGAAACCTCGCAGCTCGTCGACGCCATCCGCGGCGGCCGCAACGGGGCAATCGACGTGCTGGTGATGGAATGGTCGGACCGGGACAAGCAGGTGGTGACGGTCGACTGGACGCGGGTGAGCGATCGCGCCAGCGCCGAGCGCTTCGCCACCGCCGTACGCGCGACGCGGCGCAGCTCGAACGGGCTCACCGCGATCGGCGATGCGCTCATCGCGGCGGAAGCGGCCTTGGCGCGCGTCCCCGACACGCCGCAGCGCCGCGTCATCGATGTTTCCGGCGACGGGATGGCCAATATCGGCCCGCCGCCGCAGCAGATCCGCGACCGGCTCGCGGCGCAGGGCGTCACCATCAACGGTCTCGCCATTCTCAAGACCGAGCCCTGGCTCGACAGCTATTACGATCAGTATGTGGTGGGAGGACCGGGCGGCTTCCTGATGGAGGTCGAGGATTTCCCCTCCTTCATCGCCGCCATGCAGCAGAAGCTGCTCAATGAAGTGATGACGGCGCGGCCGATCCGCCGCGCCGCCAGCTCAGGACGAAGCCTCGATCAGATGCAGTAGGTCTTGATCGGCGAGAAGCCGTTGAAGCCCACCGAGGCGTAGCTCGAGGTATAGGCGCCGGTGGAGAGAATCTGCACCTTGTCGCCGACCTTGAGCGCCATCGGCAGGCGATAGGCCGTCTTCTCATAGAGGATGTCGGCGCTGTCGCAGGTCGGTCCGGCCAGCACCACGGCGCCGGTCGGACCGCCATCCGCGGCGGTGCGGATGCGGTACTTGATGCTCTCGTCCATCGTCTCCGCCAGCCCGTTGAACTTGCCGACATCGAGATAGACCCAGCGCTTCTCGTCGCCGAAGGACTTGCGCGAGATCAGCACCACCTCGCTCTGGATGACGCCGGCATCGCCGACGATCGAGCGGCCCGGCTCGACGACGATCTCGGGCAGATCGTTGCCGAAATGCCGGGTGATCGCGGCCATCACCGCCTGCGCGTAACGCTCGACCCCGAGCACGTCGCCGCGGTAATGCGCGGGGAAGCCGCCGCCGATATTGACCATGCGCAGGTTGATGTCGGTCTCGGCCAGCAGCGAGAACATCGCCGCGGCGCGCCCGACCGCGCTGTCCCACTGGTCGAGCTTGGTCTGCTGCGAGCCGACATGGAAGGAGACGCCATAGGGGTCGAGCCCGGCCGTCTTGGCGCGGCGCAGCAGCTCCACCGCCATTTCCGGCGCGCAGCCGAATTTGCGCGACAGCGGCCATTCCGCGCCCTCGCCATCCACCAGGATCCGGCAGAAGACCCGCGCCCCCGGAGCCGAACGGGCGAGCTTCTCCAGCTCCTCCTCGCTGTCGAAAGCGAAGAGCCGCACGCCCTTCTCATAGGCGTAGGCGATATCGCGCTCCTTCTTGATGGTGTTGCCGAAGGAGATGCGGTCGGCGGTGACGCCGCGCTCGAAGCAGAGATCGATCTCGCCCCGGCTCGCCACGTCGAAGGCCGAGCCGAGGCCGCGCAGCAGCTCGACGACGGCGCCGGCGGGATTGGCCTTCACCGCATAGAAAACCTTGGCGATCGGCATATACGTGCGCAGCAGCTGATAGGCCTCGGCGACCACCTCGAGGTCGACGACGAGGCACGGCGTCTCCGGCTGCTTCTCGGCCAGAAACCTCTCGATCTTGCGGTTACGTTCGATCCTGCGATCAATCTTCTTCTTCATTTCGGCTGGGTATCCTGTCGTCAGAGCGCGCGCCGGCAGCTCACCACGCCGGCGCGCTCGACCGCTGCCCCCCAAGCGGGAAGGCGGTGGAGCGTCGCTTCCATCCATCCACGGGGGCGATCCGCCGCGGGCTGGATGGTGCTGCTCAGATCTGACTGCTAGGTTCGTTGCGGCCTCGACCACCGCTGCCGCGGGCGGCCCTGATGAACCGAGGTGTCTCGTCAGGCCAGGGCGCTGCGGCCCTGAGTGCGATTGCAACCATATCGACCTCCCTCTCGGGACCGGTCCACGATGACCGGCTCTTCCAAAAAGGACGCGTTACGTCGTTGCATAACCACGAGGGCCATAGGCACGTGCGAGTGCGTCGTGATTTGGATACATACGCTCAAAACGTGGCGACGCAAGGAAAAATTCACGCCGCGGGCAAGTTTTTGCAAATTTTTTTCAGCGACGGCGCCGGCGCGGCTCCGTGCGAGCGCAAACGGCGCTTTTCGATCCGGCAGCGGAACGAGTTCGACGGCCTTGTCGCGGTAGACTCCGCCGCTGCGGCGAGATGGTTTACGAGTTCTTGCGCGATGCCGGCGCGATGCCGGCACGCGCGCCGGCAATGAAGGCATCGACATCGGCTTCGCGCGCGTCGAAAGCGGTGACGAGGCGCAGGCAAGACGAAGCCGGGCCGCCCCAGCGATAAAAGCCGAAGCCGGCGGCGGCGAGCGCCTCGATCGCCGCTTCCGGCAGCTCGATGAAGACCTCGTTGGCTTCCGTCGGATGCTGGAGGCGCGCGCCCGGCAGCGCGGCAAGCCCGGCGGAAAGACGCGCCGCCATGCGGTTGGCGTGCGCCGCGTGGCGCAGCCACAGCCCGTTGGCCAGATAGGCCTCGAGCTGCGCCGAGAGGAAGCGCATCTTCGAGAAGAGATGGCCGGCGCGCTTGCGCCGGAAGCCGAAATCGGCGGCCTTCGCCGGGTCGAAGAACACCACCGCCTCGGCGGCGAGCGCGCCGTTCTTGGTGGCGCCGAGCGAGAGCACGTCGACGCCGGCCCGCCAGGTGAGCTCGGCCGGGCTGCAGCCGAGCGCCGCCACCGCATTGGCGAAGCGCGCGCCGTCCATGTGGAGGCCGAGGCCGTGGCGGCGCGCCAGCGCGCTGAGGGCGGCGATCTCCTCCGGCCGATAGATCGTGCCCGCTTCGGTCGCCTGGCTGATGCTGATGGCGGCCGGCTGGACGTGATGGACGACGCCCTGCTCGATCATCGCCGCCGCCACCGTCGCCGGCGCGAGCTTGGCATCGGCGCCCGGCAGCGGCAGCAGCTTGGCGCCGCTGGAGAAGAACTCGGGCGCGCCGCATTCGTCGGTCTGGATATGCGAGACCTCGTGACAATAGATCGCCCCCCAGACCGGCGTCAGGCTCGCCAGCGCCAGCGCATTGGCGGCGGTGCCGGTCGCCACCGGGAACACCGCCACCTCGTGCTCGAAGAGTTCGGCGACC
>JASHUO010000478.1 GCA_030039975.1 Alphaproteobacteria bacterium | reverse complement strand
CGCGCCATTGCCGGCGCACACCGGCCGGCCGGCGGGCGCATTCTGCTCGACGGGATCGACGTGACGGCGCTCCGGGCTTATCGCCGCGTCGCCCTCGGCGTCGCGCTGGTGCCCGAGGGTCGTTGGCTCTTTCCCGGGATGACGGTCGAGGAGAACCTTCTCGTCGCCCGCTCGAGCCGGCGGCCCGGACCCTGGACGCTGGCGCGCGTGATGGACGCCTTCCCGAACCTGCGTCCTCGCCTCAAGGCCAAAGCGGGCAGCCTCTCCGGCGGCGAGCAGCAGGCGACGGCGATCGGGCGTGCGCTGATGACCAATCCGCGCATTCTGCTCCTCGACGAGGTGTCGCTCGGGCTTGCGCCCGTTGCCGTCGAACGCGTCTATCATTCGCTGCAGGGCTTGATCGGCGAAGGCACGACGATCCTCCTCGTCGAGCAGGATCTGGCGCGAGCGCTGCGCGTTGCCACGCGCGTCGCCTGCATGCTCGAAGGCCGGATCGTGCTCGAAGGTCCGGCAGCTTCCATGACGCGCGAGCGTGTGACCGCAGCCTATTTCGGCCTCGGCCGCGGCGCCGAACCGAGGCCCGACGCATGATTTGGGTGAACCAGATTCTGCAAGGGGTCCTGCTGGGCGGCTACTACGCGGTGCTGGCGTGCGGCCTTTCGCTCATGTTCGGCGTCATGCGGATCATCAACCTCGCTCATGGCGATCTCGCCGTTCTCGCGGCCTTTCTCGTCTGGCTGCTGACGGAGCGGCTGGGCATTCCTCTCGCCCCGGCGCTGACCCTGGTTCTCGCCGCGATGGCGGCGCTCGGCGTGGTGCTGCAACGCGTGGTGCTCGAGCGCAGCCTGCGCGCCGGGATTCTGGTGCCGCTCCTCAGCACCTTCGGCCTTGCCATCGTCATCGAGAATCTGCTCTTCGAGGGCTTCGGCGCGGATACGCGCTCGCTCGCTCCCGCCATCGGCTCGCTCGCCTATGACAGCTGGTCGATCTCCGACGAGATCTATGTCGGGCGCCTCTCCGTGCTGATCTTCGCGATTGCGGTGCTGCTGCTCGCGGGGTTGCAGCTGCTGCTGTCACGCACGCAGCTCGGACGATCGCTGCGCGCCACCGCCGAAGATCCCGACACCGCCGAACTCGTCGGCATAAATTCGCGCGCGGTTTATGCCGCCGCGGCGGCGATCGCCGTTGCCACCGCCGCCATCGGCGGCGTGCTGTTCGCCATGCGCGCCGCTTTCGCACCCTATGCCGGACCAAGTCAACTCATCTTCGCGTTCGAAGCGGTGGTGATCGGCGGGCTGAGCTCGCTCTGGGGCACGCTCGCCGGCGGGATCGTCCTCGGCGTCGCCCAGAGCATCGGCGCGCAGCTCGATCCGCATGGGTTCCTGATCGCCGGGCATGTCGTCTTCCTGTTGGGCCTCGCGCTCCGCCTCACGTTCGGCTCGGCGGAGGCGCGAGGCAGGCTGCGAGCCCTGCTCAGGAGGTCGGCGTGAACCGCCGTCCCGGCATCGCGATCGAGCGCTGGACGCCGCTCTCCCGCGCTGCCAGCGCCATGACCGCGGCGCTTGTCGCAATCCTTGCGATGGCGCCGCTCTTCCTTGGCGCCAACGCGATCGATCGGCTGACGACGCTCTTCATCTACGTTCTTCTCGGCACGATGTGGAACGCACTCGCCGGCTATGGCGGCTTGGTCTCGGTCGGACAGCAGGCCTTCTTCGGCATCGGCGCCTATGCCGCGATCCGTCTCTCGCATGCCGGCATCGCGGTCTATCCCGCCTTGATCCTCGGCGGGCTGCTTGCCGGCCTCTTCTCGCTCCTGCTCTCGTCCTTCGCGCTTCGGTTGCGCGGCGGAGAGTTCGCGATTGGGATGTGGGTCGTGGCCGAACTGTGCCATCTCCTCGTCAATCTCGACGGGTTGGTCCAGGGCGAGACCGGCACGTCGCTCATCGCCCTCGATGCAATCGCTCCCGGCCACCGCCGCGACGACACTTATTGGCTGGCGCTCGCCGCGATGGTGACCCTCCTCGCCTTGGTGTTCGCGCTGCTGCGCGGCCGCCTTGGGGGGTCGATCCAAGCGATCCGCGACAATGAGGAGGCGGCAGCGTCGCTGGGCGTCAGGGTGCTCGCTGCCAAGCGCATCATCTTCATCATCGCCGGCACCGGCTGTGGCATGGCGGGCGCGCTGTGGCTGGCAAGCTCGATCACCTTCCAGCCCCAGGCCTATTTCGGCGTCCAGTGGACGGCCTATATGATCTTCATGGCGCTGGTCGGAGGGCTCGGAACATTCGAGGGCCCGATCCTGGGCGCCGTGCTCTTCTTCGCCATCGAGCTCCTCTTTGGCGCGAGCGGCATCTGGTACCTGGTGGGACTGGGTGCGGCGGCGCTCATCTTCGCTTTGTTTCTGCCCCGCGGCCTCTGGGGAACGGTCGAGGACCGTTTTGACCTGCGGCTACTCCCGCTCGGCTACACGGTCCGGATCGCGGCAGCAGCCGAGCCGACCGCGGAACGAGAGCGCTGACGTTCTCAGCGGCGCCGCAAGCGGCGGGCATTGGCGCGCGCCCGCCGATGCCATGGCGCGAGCATGGCGGCCGCGCCGGCGGCCGTCCAGGGCTGCATCAGCACCATGGCCGAACGCTGCGCCGCGTGCATCTTCTCAAGCACCATCCGCTGATACTCCGCGGGCGAGCAGGTGCCGGCCGCCATCATCCAGCTCCGATGCATCATCGTCTCCCAGGAGGCGAAGGTGAGCTCTGCCAACAAAAACGGCAGCGCGGCAGCAGGGGGGCGGCGTCTGAGGCTCATGGCGCGAGGGAAACGGCGCGGCGCGCGTCCGCGTTCCCGCGCGCGCTCAGCGATCGAGGATCGTGCGGCCGATCAGCAGACCGATCGCGGCTGCCCGGTAGAGCATCCTCATCTCCTCGCGGCCTGCCCCCGCCGTTGGCGACGCTTCCCTTCACCAACGGGTTTCGCAGAGCCGTCATGGCGCCGCGGGTTGCACGAGCCAACGCCGCAGCGCTGCGTTCACCAGCTCCGGCCGCTCGAGCGTCGAGAGATGACCACACCGCTCGATGGCAACGAGCGTTGCGCCCGGGATGAGCGCAGCGATCTCCTCGTGCAGCGCGAGCGGCGTCGCCTGATCTTCACGCCCGCACAGCACCAGGGTCGGCACGCGGATGCGCGGCAGGTCACCGCGCCCGTCCGGCCTTGCCATGACCGCCTTCATCTGCCGCAGATAAGCATCGCGTCCGACGCGGTGCGTCATTTCCATGACGGTGTGGGCCAGCGTCTCATCGGCGACATGATCGGGATGCAGCCATTGCGGCAGCAAGCGCGGCGTGATGCCTTTGAATTCGCCCTTCTGCGCCAGCTCGATGAGGCCGCGGCGCTGCGCCAGGCGCTCGGGCGTGTCGGCGCGCGCGGAGGTGTCGAGCAAAGCCAAGCGCAGCACCCGCTCGGGCGAGCGCCGCATGATCTCCTGCGCGAGATAGCCGCCCATCGAGAGGCCGGCGAGCGCAAAGCGTGCCGGCGCTTCGGCGAGCACGCGCGCCGCCATGGCCGGCAGCGACTCGTCCCGGGTGAGGTCGGCGACGCGCGCTTCGGCGATGTCGCCGAGCCCGGCCAGTTGCGGCGCCCAGAGCGCCCGGTCGCACAATAGTCCCGGCAACAGAACCAAGGGGGTTTTCGCCGCAGCGGACGCCATTTTTGCCTCTTCCTTGCCGCTTCGTTAACCATTGCCATGAGACTATCGGGCCGGGTTGCGCTCGCCAAGCAGAGCGGGTCTGCGGTTACTGGCGGCGAAATAATTTGACTTTCGCGCGCGCAGCCCCAATTAAAGGGCGACCCAGAAGGTCAGAAACGTAGAAAGAGCGAAGTAAAAGCTTCATGAGTTTTGCCGATTTAGGCCTCTCGCCAGAGGTCCTGCAGGCGGTGGCCGATGCGG
>JASHUO010000477.1 GCA_030039975.1 Alphaproteobacteria bacterium | reverse complement strand
CGATGGGCGACGTGGCGCCGGCGGAATCGGGGCTCGCCTCGGGCCTCGTCAACACCGCCTTCATGATGGGCGGCGCGCTCGGTCTTGCGGCCCTGGCCAGCCTCGCCGCGGCGCGCAGCAAAAGCCTCGGCGCCTCGGGCGAGGGTCTGCGCGTCGCGCTCGCCGCGGGCTATCACGCCGCTTTCCTCCTCGGCGCGGTGTTCGCCGCCGCCGCCGCGCTGCTGGGCGCCGCGCTGTTGCGGACGAGGCGCCAACGCTAGGCGCGCGCCTTCAGCCCCTTCTGCTGCATCCGCCAGAGCAGGAGATCGATCCGGTCCTGGCCGAAGAAGGGCTCGCCCGCGAAGACGAAGGTCGGCACGCCCCAATGGCCCGAGGCGGCGTGGTCGCGCTCATTTTCGGTGATGACCGCATCGAAGGGCGTCGGGTCGGCAAGGATGGCGGCATCGAGCGCGGCGAGATCGCAGCCGGCGCGCGCCGCCGCTTTGGCGAGGTGATCGCCCTCGTTCCAGCGCTCGACCGAGCCGTCCCACAAGACGCGGCTCACCTCGGAGATGAAAGGCAAGCCGCGCCCCGCCAACTGCGCCGCGGCGCCGAGCCGCGTCAGCCGGTGGATATAAGGCTGCTCCGGCGCGACCTCGAGCGTGCTCATGTTCTGCACGATCGGGTCGGGCCGCGGGAAGCGGAAGGGAATGCCTTCGCGCTGCGCCACGCGCCAGCTGTCGATCGCGACATAGCGGGCAAAGCGCGGATCGGCCCGCTTGAAGAAATCCGGCACCCGCACCGCCAGCGGATAAACCGGCCGTGCCCTGACCTCGACATCGTACTCGGCCACCAGCCGCATCGTCTTCGACAGCGCGAGATAGCTGTAAGGACTGCGGAACGACCAGAAGAGATCGACGGACAGGGTCATGAGGGGCACCTCCGGAGCACGCCTCGCTTGGATTGCCTCAGAGCGCTCGTGCAGCACAAATCCGATCTACCCTCTCGCCAGCGCGCGCTCGACGAAATCGAGGCGATCCTGGCCCCAGAAGGGTTCGTCGCGGAAGATGTAGGTCGGCGCGCCGAAGACCTGGCGCTCGATGGCTTCGGCGGTGAGCGCGGCAAAGCGCCCGGCGCTGGCCTCGCCTTGCGCCTCGGCGAGGAGGCGCATGCCGTCGAGACCGTTCTCGCCGCCGATCGCGCGCAAGGTGTCGGCATCGCCGATGTTGCGCTCTTCGGCCCAGACCGCGCGCAGCAGGGCGCCGGCGAGGCGGAAGTGCTGCGGCTCGGGCGCCGCGAGAATGAGCCGGCAGGCGAGCTCGGTCGGCGCCGGAAAGAATTTGGGATGGAGGTTGAGCGGCAGCTTCAGGACATCGCGCCAGCGCTGCAGCTCGAAGAGCCGATAGGCCTGGCGCTGCTTCGCTCGCTGGCCGAGCGGCAGGCCGCCGGAAACTTGAAAGACCTTACCCATATCGACGGGCTTGCAGCGGATCTGGGCGTGATGCTTGGCGGCGATCGCAGCGAAGCGCTCATGGCCGAGATAGGTCCAGGGCGAGGTCGGGGTGAAGTAGTAGTCGATGATCTTGTCCATGCTCATCCTCCCGGCGGCGTTGCTATGTCTCTTTCCCGCTTACGCCGGCTTCGGCGAAGGTCGCCATGCCGGTGTGACAGGCGAGCGCCGCCTTGATGATCGAAATCGCCAAGGTCGCGCCCGAGGCCTCGCCGAGGCGCATGCCGAGATCGAGCAGCGGCGGCTTGCCCAGCCTGTCGAGGAGGCGCGCATGGCCAGGCTCGGCGGAGCGGTGTGCGACGAGGCAATGATCGAGGGCGCGTGGATCGAGCGCGAAGAGCACGGCGGCCGCCGCCGTCGCGGCGTAGCCGTCAAGCACCACCGGCACGCGGGCGCGGCGCGCGGCGATGATCGCGCCGACGATCGCCGCCAGCTCGCGCCCGCCGACGCAGCGCAGCCAGTCGAAGCCGTCGCGCACCGCGCCGCGATGCCGCGCCACCGCCTCTTCCACCACTGCGGTTTTGCGCTCGAGCGCGGCGCCGGCGACGCCGGTGCCGGGACCGACCCAATGCGCGGCATTGCCGCCGAAGAGCGCGCAGCAGAGCGCCGCTGCTGCCGTGGTGTTGGCGATTCCCATCTCGCCCAGCGCCAGCAGGTCGATGCCGGGCTCGACCGCCATCATGCCATAGGCGATCGCGAGCGCGCAGTCCTCGTCGCTCATCGCCGGCGCGCGGGTGAAATCCGCGGTCGGCTGCTCGAGCGCCATCTCGTAGACGCGGAGATCGGCATCGACCGCTTTGCAGAGCTGGTTCACCGCGGCGCCGCCGGCGATGAAATTTTGCACCATTTGCGCCGTCACCGCCGCGGGATAGGCCGAGACGCCGAGCGCGGCCACGCCGTGATTGCCGGCGAAGACGGCGGTGCGCGGATGCACGACGCTCGGCGGATGCTTGCCCTGCCAGCTTGCCATCCATTGCGTCAGCTCCTCGAGCCGGCCGAGCGCGCCTGGCGGCTTGGTGAGCTGCGCCTCGCGCGTCGCGGCCATGCTGCCGGCCTCGAGATCGGGGCCGGGCAGATCCGCGACCAGCGCCCGCATCTCGTCGAGCGTGGCGCGCGGCGTCTCCTCGGCCATGGCGGCGGTCTCCTTCGGGTTCAGGCGGCGCACTCTCCCCCATCACATCGCTGGCGCCAAGCGAAAACCGCCGTGGTGCCGGGGGCCGCCTTGCGCTATGAGAGGCGGCATGTCCGCCGAGCCGCCGCGCTGGAGCGATGCTGCAAGCTGGTGGGAGGATTTCCACCGGGCCGCGCTTTTTCTGACGCGGGTGCCTCTGCCGCTGCCCCCGCCGCGGCCCGATGTCGGACTCGCCGAGGCAAGCTGGGCTTTTCCGCTGGTGGGCGTCGTCGTCGGCCTGCTTGGCGGTCTCGCTTATGCGCTCTCCTCATGGGTGCGTCTGCCGGCCATCGCGGCGGCGCTGATCGCGCTCGCGGTCGGCGCGCTGGTCACCGGGGCGCTGCATGAAGACGGGCTCGCCGACACCGCCGACGGCTTCGGCGGCGCGGCGGAGCGCGAGGCCAAGCTCGCCATCATGCGCGACAGCCGCATCGGCGCTTACGGCGTGCTCGCGCTGCTCTTCAGCATCGGCCTGCGCACCGCCGGGCTGGTCGCCATCGGCAGCGGCAGCCGTGTCCTCGCCGCGCTCGTCGCCGCCCATGCGGTGGCGCGCGGTGT
>JASHUO010000476.1 GCA_030039975.1 Alphaproteobacteria bacterium | reverse complement strand
ACCGTCCCGACCGGCGCCGAGGCCAGGAAGTTGGTCTTGGATTCGAGCGTGGTGGTGCCGGCGCCCTCGGGCAGGTTCAGCACCGTCGCGGCGGCGCCAAGCGTATCGGCAAAGGCCATGATCGCGCCGCCATGCAGCACCGCCGGCCGCGTGCAGAGCTCCTCCCGCACCGGCAGCTCGGCCGTCACCCGCTCCTTGCCGGCGCTGACATAGCGAATGCCGAGCAGGCTCGCGAAAGGCAGCGGCATCTGCTGCAGCCGCTCGAGATCATTCATGACTCCCTCCCCGTCTCCGCAAATGCGCGGATCCGAAAAACAAACGATCGCGCCGACTCTCTTCCGCCGTTCCCGCGAAAGCGGGAATCCAGGAAGCGCCCCGCTTCCCGAACATGAGGCTCCTGGATGCCCGCTTTCGCGGGCAAGGCGAGTGTTAGAGCACTGGCGCGGTGCCACTTTGCCGGCAGGCGGCGCTGAGAACAATAACCTCGGAGGTAATCGCGGCGGCGACCCGTCCGGTTATTTCAGCTCCACCCGCTGCCCGTTGTGCCAGGTGTAGACGACGTAATTGGGGCCGACGACATCGCCCTTCTGGTCGAAGCCGACCGTGCCGATGACGGTGTCGAACTTGTTGGCGTGCATCGCCTTGGCGACGTCGTCGAGCTTGTCGGACTTGGCCAGCGCCACCGCCTGGGCATAGACCTGCATCGCCGCATAGGTGAAGAGCGTATAGCCTTCGGGCTCGAAGCCCTGGGCGCGGAACTCCTTCACCACCGCTTGCGCCGTCGGCATGTTGCGCGGCTCCGGCGGGAAGGTCATCAGCGAGCCTTCCCCCGCCGGGCCGGTGATGGTCCAGAACTCGTCGGTGGCGAGCGCGTCGCCCGCCATCAGCGGCGCGTTCAGCCCCTGCTCGCGCGCCTGGCGGACCAGCAGCCCGGCCTCGGTGTGATAGCCGCCGAGATAGATGAGCGCGACATGCGCTTCCTTCATCTTGCTGATCAGCGCCGAAAAATCCTTGTCGTCGGCATTGGTCGATTCATACATCGCCTCTTTCAGCCCGGCAGCGTTCATCGCCTTCTTGGTCTCCGCGGCAAGGCCGGCGCCATAAGCCGATTTGTCGTCGAGGATCGCCACCGCCTTGCCCTTGTAGTGCGCGGCGATGTACTGGCCGGCAACGCGGCCTTGCGCATCGTCGCGGCCGCAGACGCGGAAGATGTTGTTCCACCCCTTCTTGAAGGCGTCGTCGGTGAAGGCGGGATTGGTCGAGGCGGGAGAGATCTGCAGGATGCCGTTGTCGGCATAGACAGCGGATGCCGGGATCGACGAGCCGGAGCAGTAATGGCCATCGACGAAGAGCACGCCGTCATTGGCCATCTTGTTGGCGACGGCGACGGCCTGCTTCGGATCGCAGGCATCGTCGCCGACGGACAGCTTGAGCGGCTGGCCGAGGACGCCGCCCTTGGCGTCGATATCCTTCACCGCCATGTCGGCACCGCGCCGCATCTGCTCGCCGAAGGCGGCGTATTCGCCGGTGATCGGTCCGACGATGGCGACCTTGATGTCGTCGGCCCAGGCGGGCGCAGCCGCCAGCACGGCGGCGAACAGGAGAGGCGCGGCAAGTTGCTTCATCGGCAGGAACTCCTTCGGGTTGCGAAACTTTAGCAAAGTGCCCCGGCCGGTGTCAGCGACGCTCGCGCCAAAAGAATGGCCCGGCCGGCTCATAAAGCCAGGGATATTGCCGCACCATGAGCCGCACCCGGCTGGCGCGATAGGCAGTGACCGCAAGCAGCAGCAGGATCGCCAAAGCCAAGGCGTAGCCGCTCGCCGACAGCAGCTCGCCGCGAAAGAGGGCGTAAAGCAGGAAGCGATCGCCCAGGGCCAGCAGCGCCGCATAGGGCAGCGCCTGCCAGAGCGGCCGCCAGTTGCGCGCCAGCGCCCGCCCCGTCGCCAGCGCCGCGGCGCCAAAGATCACCAGCGTCATAGCGAGGAAGCTCGCCGGCGTCGCGCCCAGCCAGGTCGCCATCACCGCCCGCCCTCGAGATAGGCGGCGCGCACTTCGGGGTTGGCGAGAAGCTCGCGACCGCTGCCCGCCAGCGTGATGCGGCCGGTCTGCATGACATAGGCGCGATGCGCGAGGCGGAGCGCATGGAAGGCATTCTGCTCGACGAGGAAGACGGTCACCTTCTGCTGCTGGTTGATCTCGCGGATCACTTCGAAGATCTGCTTGACGATGAGCGGCGCCAGGCCGAGCGAGGGCTCGTCGAGGAGCAGGAGCCGCGGCCGGCTCATCAGCGCGCGGCCGATCGCCAGCATCTGCTGCTCGCCGCCCGAGAGCGTGCCGCCGCGTTGCGCCTGGCGCCGCTCCAGCACCGGGAACAGCGCGAAGACGCGGCGCAGGTCCTCGGCGAACCAGGCGGGCTCGGCGAGCGTCGCGCCGATCTGCAGATTCTCCAGCACCGTCATGCGCGGGAAGATGCGGCGGCCTTCCGGCGCATGGGCGATGCCGCGCCGCATGATGTCATGTGTCGGCAGCGCCGTGATCTCGGCGCCGCCGAAGCGGATGCGGCCTTGCGCCGCCGGCGGCCGGCCGCACAAGGTCATCAGCAAGGTCGATTTGCCCGCGCCATTGGCGCCGATGAGCGCCGCGATCTCGCCCTCGGCAACGGCGAGATCGACGCCCTTCAGCGCCTCGATATTGCCGTAGAAGGTATGGACGCCGGTGAGCTCGAGCAGCATGGCTCAGGCCCTCTCGACGAGATCGCGGGCGATCTCGGGCGGCAGCTCGTCGCCTTCCTCTTCGCCGAGATAGGCCTTGATCACGGCGGGATCGCTGCGCACCGCGGCGGGCGTGCCTTCGGCGATCTTGCGGCCGTAATCGAGCACGATGACGCGGTCTGAGATGCCCATGACGACGCTCATATCATGCTCGATCAGCAGCACGCCGATGCCGAGCTCGTCGCGGATGGCGAGCAGCAGGGCGTTGAGCTCGGCCGATTCGCGTGGATTGAGACCGGCGGCCGGCTCGTCGAGGCAGAGCAGCGCCGGCTCGGTGCAGAGCGCGCGCGCGATCTCCAGCCGGCGCTGCGCGCCATAGGGCAGGCTGCCGGCAGGCGCATCGGCGCGCTCGACGAGGCCGACGCGGTCGAGCCAATGCCGCGCCGTCTCCACCGCCGCCGCCTCGGCACGGCGGTAGCGCGGCAGCCCCAGCAGCCCGCCGACGGTCCAGAGGCTGGCGCGCATCAGCCGGTTGTGCTGCGCGACGACGAGGTTCTCCAGCGCCGTCATGCCGGCGAAGAGACGAATGTTCTGGAAGGTGCGCGCGACACCCGCTTCGCGCGCGATGCGGTAGCCATCCATGCGCTCGAGCAGGAAGCGGCGTCCGCCGCGATGCAGCGTCAGCCGCCCGACGCCGGGCCGGTAGAAGCCGGTGAGACAGTTGAACACCGTCGTCTTGCCCGCGCCGTTGGGGCCGATGA